>JAMCPG010000061.1 GCA_023379845.1 Thermoplasmatota archaeon | reverse complement strand
GAAAAGTTGAAAAAACCGCCCTTTTCTGCAGAGTATGCCCTAACGGTTTCAGAGATGACAAGATTCTTGGGATGAAGGTTGGAGGTCAAACTGCCTGAAACGTTGATCCAAGATCTGAAATTATTCATTGGACCCTGTGTGAAATATTCCCATGAACCCAAAGCTAATGACAGAGAGGAATTCGGATAACCACTGGATGAAAAAATCGCCGTGGATTCAGTTTGATTGGTCGATGGGAGTATTACTCCTGGGCCGTAATTTTTTGTGAAGTTGTATCTCCAGGTAAATGCAGAGGATCCGTCGGTTACAGTGATCGGCACAGGTATACCGAAGAATTCATAAAAAGAAATAGGGACTGCAACTATGATCACCGCAATCACGGCGAACATGATCATCTTTTTGCTCTTCTGAATCATGTATGAATTCATACTGAACATATCCATATAAATATTGCCGAGATTAGTCGTTTTGCAACTAAAGTCAACATACACCTTACACCTAAAATAATTTACATGCACCTAAAAGATCAGAAAAAGAGGGATATGAGTACGGACCTCTTCCTTGCGAGAACAGTAAATACTATATATGGTGAAGTGTCTGCAGACCGAAGTGTATCGTATATTTCAGGACAAAGACGCCGGCTATTCCATTCTCCGTCTAGATAGGTATGACGATCTTAATGGTATAAATATTAAGAAAATGTCCTACTTTGATTCCTTCATAAAGCATTTCATCAGGGAAACACTAGATGCTGGAGGCATTGCGGAAATCGCTTTAAATGGTAGTAACTTGGTAGAATGCGTATACATTTTTGATACGGTTGAGAGGATAGGTACAGTTTTCACAAGTTCCAGCGCACTTCTGAACCACTATATAGATACGGGATCCAGCTGTTCTTTATTCTGTGAGTTGAAGAAAGATCTTGAGAATGAACCATTCTCGATATTAGAACTGGATCTTTCCTCATCAGACTTGCTTCATTCATTCTCAAATGAGATATCATTGCTTGATCTTGCAGATGTAAAGGAGATTACCATTGCAATGAATACAATTTTCAGAGGCATGAATCTGCGATGGGTGGAGGCTGCGCTTCGGGGTGGGGACAGGTGCTTTGCCTCCATGTCTGAAGGAGAAATTACGGGTTTGGGATGGGGTTCCATCGAGAAAAAAACGGGCCATCTTATCTCACTTGGAGTGATGCCAAGATACCGGAAAACCGGAATAGGGACAGACCTTCTTTATGCAAGGTTGTTGTGGATGAAGGAGCTCGGCGTATGCAAAGCGTTCTCTGAAATTTCTGAATACAACCTGGCTTCAAGGGACATTGCTTTAAGGGCTGGTTTTGTAGAAACAGGAAAGATCTATCTCTACCATATAAAGTAGCTGCAACAGCCTCGATGAGTTGGTTCTAACTCCTTGGAGCACCACAGACCGGGCATCTTTCAGCCGTTGAATCCATCAGGGAACCGCAGTACTGGCATTTAACCTTCACCACTTCCTTCACGACTATCTGCTGAACCTCTGGCTGCTGTGCATTGAAGTTAAGCGGCGGCGGTGCCTGGCCTACCGAAGCATTCTGGTTCACTGGAGGCGGACCGAAGTTGACGTTCCCCTGTGAGGGATGTTTTGGAATCTTCTCCTTCCGGTTTCGCCTCGACAAGGCAACCAGTACCGCCACTATGATAAGCAATAAAATTACCAGGAGAACAATGTATAGAAGAATGTTTGATCCGCTTCCACTGCTGCTCGGAGCAACAGCGGGTGTCAGGCTGTAGCTGGTTCTAGTTACAAAGAGGGATTCTGTGAAGAGATAACCGTTTCCTGAGTTACTGGTATCATGTTCGGTATACAGGTAGCCAACGATCAAACCGGTTGATGGATCATAATATGCCTTGCAGTTGAATGTTGCTGATAAGTTACCATTTTGATAAGAGCCGTTCCCCTCTGCATAGATGGTTTCCACATAGCCCCCAGTGCTCTGAAGCCTGTAGGGGTAATTTGTCGAAACAACCTGCATCTGGGTGTTCAGCATTTCAAACGAATCTCCCGCAGAGAGTGTATTGTTTATGTAGAACCACACCGTTGGATTCACGTAACCTGTCAGGTTATCTGTTCCATTCACGTATAGGAAAGTTTGGGTAGAGAATGTGAATTTACCACTTGAGGGGATAGGGGCATACACCCCAGTATTGTTGGTGAAGGTACAGTTATAAGCGTAAATCATGCTTGCAATGCCGGCAGAAACATTCACAAAATGCTCTGTCCCGTTAATGTAGCATTGCTGTTCGTATCCGCTATATATTCCTTTACCGTCATTCAGGTGGGTTATTTCCTCATAATTGAAGTATGTCCCTGAGGTTGGTACGTAATGGCTTGTTGTGCCTGAAGGAAGAAAGGCAAAAATCATCAGTGCTACAAGGATTATTGCAATATATGACTTCAACCCTGCATTCCTCCGGAAACGTGCACATGGCCGGGATGGACTCCTCCGATTGAGCTGAACGTGGAATAATAGCTCGAATGAACTACGATGAGTGGAACAAATATTGGCATCCACATCCTGCCCATACCAAATCCCATTGGCCTGTATGTCAACTGTACTGGTGTATTGGCAAGTTTTGCAGTTGTGTCGAGATTCCTGACTATCTCGTTTCTTATGCCGTGTATGGCCCTTACAGCCAGCCCTATCAGTTCAGACTGGCTCAAGCCTGTAGCAACCCTTCCGATAATTGAATAAGCCTGTTCCACGAGATCAAGTGTTTCATTTGCTTCCATAACCGGAATAGAAGCAAGAATTGATGATGCAACAAGCGGATATTCAAGATATGACTTGATGCCGTTGATAATTATTCCAAGCTTCGTCTTAAATCCTTCTTCGGGCAAATCGGATATGGCGAGATATGCTGACGACATTTCCGTATCCTCGGAGTATGTATATCCCCATGATGAAAATATTGATTTCATTGCATTGAATTTTTCCGTGATTTCGTCCTCTTGCTTGTTGACTATGGCCATAATCGCAGCTGATTCGTCAGACCTTGTAATTCTCTTGTAATCCATTAGCTTCTGCATCGGGTATGTACCATCGAACGCTCTTCCGAAGTACAGGATCGCAGCTATTCCCACGGAAGCTTCTTTGTCAACGTGTGCCTGGTGCCTGACGTCATGGTTCAGTTCCGATATAGAATCGAATGCCTTTTCAGGATCCTCGCTGGAAGATGCAATTATCTCCGCAGCCATCATAGCGTTATCCTTGTTCTTTGTAAGCTTCTCCATCAGTGAATATGACTTGACAAACTTGCCATCCAGGGCTGAGTTGTCGCCCTGGATCTTGGCAAGACCGACGGCAGTGCTCCAAATGTGCGATGGATCGGCCTCCTGGAGGGAGGCAGTCAAGCTTCTGAAATGCTTGAAAGCTTCGTTTGCAATGGTTATAAGCTGGCTGTTCATTGAGCTCTGCTGGGATAAGAAGTCGCCGAATTCCATGTCGGAAGCCCTATACATTCGTATGCTGAGACTGCTTGACATAAGCTTGCCCTGATTCGTTAGCGAGACGTAATAGTCGCCTGATTGGGTTAATCCATCAAGAATTGACTTTTTCCTGATAAGATCAGCAATCTTTCCCTCTTCTGCTGACAGCTTTCCATCTTCATCTTTCAGTGCTTCGGCATCCTGTTCCATCTTTTTTTCTTCGGCTTCCTTTTTCTCCCTGCCTTCCAGATGGAAAAGGAACGAGTGTGTCTCCTTATAATCCTGGTTATAATTTGATCTCATTGTATAAATGGAATTTTTATCATCGCTAACTGCCTTTTGTAAAGACTGAATCTGGCTAATCTCATTAGCGAGCTGATTGTACTCGTCCTTCGTGTACAGATTAATAAGATTGTTCTTCTTGAAAAGATCCAGATCAGCCTGTCCAGGCATTGAGGATATTGTTCTTGAAGAGACTTGATTAAAAAAGTTGCTTACTTCCTTACATTTCATATAACTATCTATCTAGGATTGGAAACTCCATATTTAATTCTTCATCGTTAAGGTTGTTCTTTATCAGAAGCTTTAGAGATGATCCATCTTCAACTATTTCCAGGAAAGGATCCATCATCACCGCCTCCCTTAACAGTATTTCAAACTGTATCTTCCTTTCCTCGGTTCCGTTGAACCTAATTCGTCGTTCAAGATCTATCTGCTCGTATGCAAACATGAACTCATACAGAGACCTGAAAACCTGCTCCTCTATCTTGTCCCTGACCTTTTCCCTCCTTATCTGAATGGCCTCGATGCCTTCAAGATCAACAAAGAAGATCGTGCCATCAGGCGCTATTACTGCATCCTTGTCCAGCCATACGTCATAGAAATCAAGGCCTGAGTACAAGCCTTCTTCTGTTTTTGACAAAGTTCTTGGAAAAAGTGTCAGCATTGCAATGGCGCTTCTTACGAAGTTTACCTCAAACCTGAAAGTCTTCTCGTTTGTATCTAAACCAAAAAGGTCAAAAACCTGCCTGGCGTTGCTTCCAATAGTATTCGACGAGTGGAAATAGATCCTGATATTGGAAGGAACGAGCCTGATTTCCTGAACTATCTTCCCATGAAATTTCCTGTACCAGTAGATACTCTTTACAGATCTCTCCAGGTCTTCCGGTATAACGTTCACCTGGAGTAACGGCGCGATCCTGAAACCATTTATTGATGTCTCGTCAGCATATCTGGAAGCTTTCATTGCAATTGTTGCGTGCTCAAGACCCTGTCCCCCGTAGGGGGAGCCTCTTAACCATAGCTCTCCAGTTATGAACCTGCTTGAATCTGTCTGATGATCCTGAAGTTTCTTCTTCAGCTCAAGACTATTCACGAGAGACATTACATGGAATCTGTCCAACGACCTCATGGAGAATGGATCTGTTGTGGAACCAATGCCTTTGACGGAGAGGAAGTAATCCATCCCGCCTATTGAGACAAATGGATCCGGAAGTATTGCGGTCCTGTTGTCATCTTCAATGAACTCCATTTTTTCAACAGGGTCATCATGGATTAAGGGAACCATGCTATCCGGTATGTATATGCTATTGAGTTCTGGAGCTTCAATGGCCTGAAGCGCTTCGTTTCTCAGTGCGGTCTCTGCCTTATACCTGTAGAGGGTTATATTCTTTCCGAGCAAGTGCATCTCTTATTCGCGTTCATCATCATCACCACAAATTTCTAATTTCCGCAAGACCGTATTGCAAAAGAGCGTTAAATGTCCAACACAATATGAACGTGCAGATTAAGAGGAGCTTCAAGTTCCATGCAAATGAACGTTTTTGGTTAACCCGATAAGCCATTTCATTTACAATACCATTTAATACAGCTATCAAATATAGAAATGTCTTTTTAGACAAAAAGGAAGTAATCGAATGGAAGGAACTACCAAAATTAAGGATTTGACTCCTTCTTCAAGGCGTGTAAACGTTCTGGGGAAAGTAGTCTCTATAAGCGAGCCCAAAGAAATACAGACCAGATACGGAGAAGGAAAATCTGTGACAGAGGTTGTATTGGCCGATGACACAGGAAAGATCATACTCTCACTCTGGGGAGACCAAGCACAGCAGGTGGCAGACGGAAAAACCATATACATAGACAACGGGTACATTTCCCTTGTAAGGGGACACATGAGACTCAATGTCGGCAAGTATGGATCAATGTCGGAAGGAACCGAGGAAGTTTCGAATCTTAACGAATCGCTTGACATGAGCGAGAAAGAGTACGAGAATGAATACAGAAGATTCGGCGGCTCACGCGGAAGCGGTGGCGGTGGTGGCGGATACAGAAGAGGAAACAATGACTACGGCCGCAGTGACGACAGAAAGTACAAGAACGATTAAAATTAGCTTATCTTATTAGGCATCGTCGAATTTATTCATGACGATGCCGTCTTTTTACCCTGACTGTTATACATTTCCACTATCTCTGCTGTAGTAGTGCAATCAAAGGCACTCTTATCATGGCGGAACCTGCCTGTAAATCTTGGAAACCTGATCGCAATGCCGCTGTCCGTACGGAACATGCCCATAGCGCACGTGTGCACCGGACTCAGGGTAATTTCTGCTCCGGCAATCTCCATGACCAGGGAGGGATTGAACCAGAAATCTGCCTTTAATTTAGATTCAACAGCGGCTGGCTTCTCTTTTGATGCAAATGGTGCGAGCGTCTTGGGTAAGCCAAAAAGAACTTCATCGCTGAACCCGGTGCCAAGCTTGCACACGGTTTCGAACCGATCCATATCGGCATTATACGAAGCCATGAGAAGAGCACCGTACGTACCCTTGCGTCTACCATGACCTGCGAAGGCACCAACTACTACAAGATCCAAGGTATCAGCGAGTTCTGATTTGTAGTCACGTTTCATTTTGATCCAGAGCCACCCTCTTGCACCTGCCCTGTATACAGATTTTTCAGTCACGTTCTTGGCTACTATTCCCTCGCATCCGTCCTGTATGGCCTGCTCAAAGAAGAGTGCAAGTTTATCCTGGTCTCCTGATATCAGCTGGGTTGCCCTCTTTATTGACTGGTTCTCTTCGAAAAGTGACTCAAGCGTTTTCCTTCTTTCCAGGTAAGGAAGATTTACCATGGATCTCCCATCAAGGTATAGAATGTCAAACAGGAAGACAACAAGCGGTATCTCCTGGATTGTGGCGTCCAGGTCATACTTTCGTCCCCTGCGCTGTGAAACTGCCTGGAAAGAATATATTTCACCAGTTTCAGGGTTTACAGGAACTGCCTCTCCATCGAGGATGCAGTTCCTGCCCTGAAATGTCTCAAGCACTGCCTCGACTATATCAGGAAACTGTTCGGTCTGGTTCTCCGTCCCGCGGGAAAAAATGACAACTTTCTCCCCTGTCTTGTGTATCTGTGACCTGATTCCGTCATATTTGTACTCAAACGCTACCGTTTCGCCCATCTTTTCCATTATCTGCGGTATGTCTGGAAGCCGTTCGGCCAGCATAACCTTGATCGGTATCCCTGGCTCAGGACCTATGGCCTTTATCTTATCGATATCTTTGGTCCTCAGGAGTTCGGCGATAAATCCTATGTCTGGATGGAAGTTGTATGCATTCTCTACCTCGTCGGAATCTTCATACCCGAACGCCTGTGAAAGCGCACCCAGGATTGTTATGTCCGAAGCACCCAATCTCAGTTTTCCAGTCAGGATGCGGCATATGTACTTTGATTCCCTTGGGCTGGCGTCAAGCAGTATGCTTTCAAGTAGACCAGCCCTGTTCCGGTTGCTGCCTGATCCAGATGATCTTGCAATTTCAAGCAGTTTTGCATGCAGGTTGCCGACTGTAAGTTCTGTTGAAACCAATGACTTCTGAAGTTTTTCAGCCATAATCTCTTCCGCCACCAGTCCAAGATCCCCGACCTTGTGGAAGAGCCCCGTGATGTCCTCTTCGGCCCTTCCTGAAATACTGGAAAAAACTTTGATAATGGATTTATCTGACACACCTGATTCAATGCCTTCGTAATCAGGAGCGAGCTTTCCCTGTACAAAATAGACAAGGCTCTTCAGGTCGGAATCGCTGTTGGCAAAGAGATCAGCAAGTATTTTGGTGATCTCAGTCCTTTTGCTCGTATTTGAAACCTGCTCAAATACTTCGGCTGCTTTTGAGAAGAGCATAATATATATGATGGCTTTTCTTTATTATAACTCTCTGTTCTGGGCAGCAAATGCCTGAACCATATGCTCATCTAATTTTGCCATGAGAGTGTGAAAATCTATCTGTTCTGCCAGGTATCTCAGCTTGCCAGGAAAGGGTGTTGGGATAAAGTTCACTCCATCGTAATAAATGTCGGAGAGAATTAAAGGTTCAGGAGGGGCAACAATTCTTCTTTCAGGTGGATAATTGAATGGGTCCGCGAAATGGTCTTTCATCAGAGGGCTGTTGCAAAACCCTATGATCGAACGTATCTGCTCCCATACAAAACTCTGCCCTTCTATGCTGACTTTAAGAAGTTCTCCATCAACCTTGCATTCAATGCTGCTGATGCTTCGTAATGTAGATCGGGCATCCTTTCTGCAGTAAGCACTGAAATCATGCATACCCTCAAACTTCTTCACTGTGCTTGAAAAAGTGGGGATGGGGTCTTTTAGCAGGTAAATGTATCTTTTAGACTTACAATGCCTGGGATTAAAACCATCGTCAACTGGACTGTACGCAATAAAATAGAGGTTATGCGAATGGGCATTGAGAATCTTCATGACCTTCTCGGATTCCATTCCTGTCCTGATCATGAAAACATTTCCAGTTGCGGAAACATTCCTGTCGGTTCTCGCAGCCGATCGCATATCGTCGGAAATCTTGTACCTTCTTAGTATGCCGAGGATTGAATCTTCGACGCTGTTTTCGCCGTTTCCCTTCTGAAAACCGGTAAAGCATGTTCCGAAGTATCCGAACTTGACGAGAAGTGCCATAAGAAAGGATAAAAGGGACCCTTAAAATACCCTACGATGAGGATTGCTGTCGCCGGGCTCGGTTCGTCCGGATCATATCTTCTGCATCTTTTAACGCGATCGGGATTTGATGCATTTGGGTTCGATCCAAAAAGGGAGGGTTACTATATACCATGCGGCTACGCTGCTAACAGGCACAGCATGACCGATCTGCTGTCCTGGACCAAGTTAGACTTTTCCTCGTATATAGAAAGCAAAGCAGAAGAAGTCATTTTTTCCGGAACATCCCAGAGAGAGATCAGGTTTCGATCCAGGGGAATGGTAACATTTGACAAGAACAAGCTTGAGGCCGACCTGCTGAAAGAGTGCAGGTGGTCCCGCACTGCTGTTAAGGGACAATATGACCTCCTTGTCGACGCAACAGGAGTCTCAAGGCGTTATCTTCCCAAGGTAGAAGATTACAGGATGCATACTGTCGAATACGTCACAGGAATAGAAGAAAAAAAAGAGTTTCAGTTCAGGTATTTTTCGCATGGATCAGGTTACTTCTGGATTTTCCCAAGGGGAGACAAATATCATGTTGGTGCGGGGTCCGACTCAGTAACCATGATAAAGGATTCTCTTTCTCCCTATACACCGGAAAAAGTTGTGTCCAGGGATATCAGGCTTAAACCTCTTATGCATTCGATATCGGATGGAAACGTCATTGGTATAGGGGAAGCAATAGGAACTGTTTCGCCCATTACCGGAGAGGGGATTGTGCCCTCAATGAAGTCTGCATTTCTTCTCTTTACTGCGATTACAAGAAGCAATGATCTGGATACTATAAAAGAAAATTATGCCTCGCTGATTAAAAAAGAATTCAGCAGGTATTACACTCTTTACGACCTGCTCAGAAGCATTCAGAACAACACACTACAGAAAAGAAAGGCAATTGCATATATCAGGGCTTCAAGAAAGGATCTGAGGGAATTCGGGATTGATTTTAAGATATCACGTGTGCTGAGAGAATTCCTCTAATCATTTTATCCCGCCGTCGACCGGAATCATTGCGTCAGTGGTTGCACCAAACGTATCTTCATCGAGGAGCGCAAGCAAAACGCCTGCAACATGTGAAGGCAGTACCTCAATCCTGAGGAGGTTCTGTGTTTTGTACTCCTCGACAGTCTGCCCCTTGGCCTTCGCTCGCGATTCCAGTACACCGTTTTCCCATATCTTCGATCCCCGGAATATCTTGTCAGGGTTGATTATGTTAGATCTAATCCTGTATTTTCCGCCTTCCTTGGCAACATAGTGGCTAAGATGGGCGGCGAATGCCTTTGTAGTTCCATACATTGTCATTTCCTCGCCAGGGTTGGTAAGGTTTTTTGTGATATTGAAAACAAAGTTCCCGCCAATTCCCTGAGTTTTCATGATACTGAAGGCTTCCCTGGTAATCATGAAAGTTCCGCGGGCATTGACCCTGTACATCTGATCCATGTCCTTCATCGTTATCTTGTCAATTGGTGCCGTCTTCAATATTCCCGCGTTGTTGAACACAATGTCTATACCTCCAAATTTCCGGATGGCTTCCATGTATAGAGATGACACCGCATCCTCGTCAGACATGTCTGCTACGACTGGAAGATTAAATGTCGAGGCTTCAGACTGGATGCGCCGTGCCTCCTCCACCACTTTATCGTCCAGATCTACTGCAACAACATGCGAACCTGCTAGTGCAAGCTGCTTAAATGCTTCGAGACCTATTCCGCTGGCTGCGCCTGTCACTACAGACACCGTGCCTTCCAGTTTTCTGGGCCTGTATTTCTTGAGCTTCGCCTCTTCAAGGGGCCAGTATTCCATGGCGTAGGCTTCTGCCTTGGTTATGAATACATGCCGTGAAACGAGATCCGTGAATGCATTCACGTAGAATGAATGAACTGCCTGATCCAGTATTATCCTGCATTCCTTGTAGCTCGATCCTGCAGCCAATATTCCGTATCCTCTTATCACAATAACAGACGGGTTGGGATCATGCATCGGATACTCTGAAGCATATTCTGAGTGCTCCCTGGCATACTTCTTCCTGTACTCCAGTATCAAGTTTTCCGCAGATTCTATCTTTTCAATATAGAGGAAATCATACTTTGTCCTTATGAGCATGTCCGGGGTGGCCGGACCATATGAACAGATCGCTTCCGCTTTCTTTGACTTTGAGATCTGAAGTGCTGCGGGGGATCTATCAGCAAGAACAATCTTCTTAGCCCTAAAAGATAGAAAGCCTCTCAGTCTGGGAAGAAAGGTTTTTTCATCAATTTCCACATTCGCATAATCTTCAGGAAACAGGTCACCTTTTTTCTTTGAATCCCTGTACTCTTCGGCTTCAGTAACAATCTTTATGTGGTTTTCATAGCATTTCCTGGGGTCGTCCGAAAACGTAAAAAGTCCATGCTTCCTGAGCACAAGCCCTTTAGCGTCTTTTGCCTTGTCCATAACGGAAAGTACGGCCTTTGCAAGCTTGAAGCCTGGTGGAATGTATGGCAAAACGATCACGTCGCCCAGAATTGTTTGCACCTGTTCGTCGGTCAGGTCAGTGTTTGTTATCGACAGGATAGCATCGGAATGTGAATGATCAACAAACTTGAATGGAATAAATGCATGTAGAAACGACTCAACGCTGGGAGCCGGCTCTACAGGATTCAGCATGCTCTTCCGGAGATAATCCGTCATGGTGAAATCGTCCATGGTATCAATGATCTTTGCAGCTTCAAGGTCATCCATTCGCAGTCCGGTGAATCCTGATTCCGTTATAGTAGCAAGATCAGATCCGCTCCCCTTTACCCTCAGGACTCTTGTCTTTCTCCCGGCATGGTCGATCTCGTCAATCTTTACGGAAGTGTTGCCCCCGCCATGGAGTACAAGATCGCCTTCCACTCCAAGTAATCTAGACGTGAATGCCCTGATTGATAAGTCATCTTTTGATGGCGGCGTATTCCACTTGCTCTTCATTAGATCGGTGATGCTTGGAATTTATAACAATTTTCCCTTATAACCAAAGAATCATCATGCAGAATGCTTCAGATGTATCATTCAAGCCGGATCAATGGTCTTCCCGGCCAGGCATTCCTTCCTTTATGAACAGGGTTTGCTTTGGTGACCTGGAAGGAGCAGCCAAAGGTAGATTCCATATATTGTTTGCTGCCATTTAAGATTGCAAGTTCGTCGCCTTCAAAGGGAGAAATCAGGTTCCTGATTTTCATGTATTCAGGAATTACCCATTTCATATCCTGAGGTATCTTCGATAGATCACCCTTTGCCAGATGCGGGTAGATTTGCAGGATCTTGTCGGGGACTGTGCTGACCTGTATGGTCTTAGGCTGAATGCTGGTAGCTTTTATTATTTCCCGCACATCCTGGATTATGCGATTAACATATTCCTCAGCCCTGAGAACTGCTACATTGGGATAACCCTGTGGAATATCTGGAAGGGTCTCCAGCGAAACGTAGGAATCAGAAACATTCTTATGCCAGTATTCTTCGCAGAGATGCGGGATTACAGGTGATAAAGCTATCAGCCAATGCCTCATTATTCTTGATAATACAACATTTACCCTGCCCCCTCTTCGTTCCAGGTACTTGAGGTCATTCATGACTTCGTGGAAAATCGAAATATAAGCATGCCTGATTGCGTATTGATCCATCTCGCTGATGAATATCTTCAGCCTTGAAAAAAATGAAGATACAAACCACTCTTCTATATAGTCCATATCCCCCGGCTCGTTGGTGAAGGATTCCATTATCTGCACAAACTGGTCTATCTTCTTTGAATGAACCCCGACGTCATCCTCGTTCCAGTCGAGATCGGTCGATATGTCTGCACCAACGGCCACAAAGAGCCTGTAGATATCGGCGGAATAGCGCTCAACTACATTCAGCAGAGATACAACATTGCCTTTGCTTTTTCCGATCTTTGCCCCTTTTGATGTTACGGTCCCGGATATCGAAATTGCTCCTGGGAGTTTTGATCCCGTAAAAAGGGCAACATGGTTCATAATGTAGAAAGAGAGATGATTTGAGATGTGTGGAGATGTCGTTAACCGAAGATCGACACCATACCAGTAATTCCACTGTCTCTTAGCTTCTATTACTGTTTTGTAGAATCTATCCTCTCCCCTATACGTGGAATCAGTAAAGATAGAATCCAAGAGGTCAAAGTCGAGCGAACCTTTGCCGTCATATATTGACCTCAACTGCGGTGAGTTGGTGTAAACAGCCGGATAAATCGTGGAATCTGATAGTGACTCAATGACCCAGTCAGGGTCCATTGGCAGCCTGGTGCCAAGGCCACGTTTTCTTGCACAGGGCCTCTGCCTTAACCAGTCTATGGAATCGTGGAATATTCTCTTAAGGTATTCTGGATAGAATGACATTTTGTCAATCAGGTCATGTGAACTGTCCTTCCAGTCCTGTCTGGAATAGTCAATAAACCACTGGTTTTTGACTACCGCTACAAGTACGTCCGATCCTGATCTGGTCTCGGCCTTCCTCGACGTTTCATACAATACAAAACCCAGACCCTGATCAAGGAGATTCTGTCTCACATCAGCCCTTGCTTCCTGCACTGTTTTACCGACGAGAGGCGTGAGACCGTTCATAATGCCAGAGTAAAATTCGTCCCTGTAGAGAATCTGGGTCGCCTCGGCGATCTTTTCTGTATCAGAGGGTGACTTTATTCCAAGTTTTGACACAAGATTTTCAACGGTGCTTTTGCTTGTTGGAGGCATATCGATTATCTTGTCCGGGATGGATTGCTCTCCAGTTACGCTGAGAGCAACATAATCCATGATTGAGTGTGCGGGCACCGAATAAACAATGCCGGTAGCATTATCTGGATCAACAAAGTCCGCCTTTAATACTTTAATTTTTTTTCCTGTTATTGGGACCTGAAATTCCTTTTTAAGAATATCCTCCATCTTTATCTCATGGCTGTCAGAAACTTCTTTTCCCTGCAGGTTAAGCTTCATAAGGCACTTTTCAGAAACGACAATCTTCTCCTTTCCCTGTGAAACGAGAAAATACTTTCCACGTGGGGAGATCCAGAGATTTGTTATACCGTAAATAGTCTCAGGTCGCAGAGAGGCTGCAACCAGTGAGAATTCACTGCCCTTGAATTTAACGGCTGTGAACTCTTCAATAGTAACTTTATCCGTATCTCCATCCTTTATATCGTCTTCTCCAACAGGGTTCTGGTCTTCTACGCTATATAGAAGAGGATAGTCCCCTCTTGTCAGATAACCTTTTGAATTGAGTTTTTTGAACTGCCAGCTCACGAAGTCTTGGTACATAGGTTCCGCAGAAGTGAAGCGCCTCGACCAGTCGATAGAAAAACCCAGAAGAGTGAAATCATTTATGATAGCATTTGAAAAATATTCGGCTATAGCGGCTGGTTCCGTGAATGTTTTCAGCCTGGCGGGTATATCGCTCTCACCGTATTGATGCAGGTATTCAGTATATAACGAAATAGTGGCTTTGTCTTGTCTCAGCATCTTCTGGGCTATAGAAAGAACCGGCGTGCCGGATTGATGGAACCCCATCGGGAATAGCACGTTGTATCCTCTCAGCCTCTTGTACCTCGCAATAATATCGCCAAGCGTGTATGTTCTGCCATGACCTACATGCAGGGAACCGCTTGTATATGGCCATGGAACCGTGATGAGAAATTTCTTCTTTCCTTCGATAACAGCTGGCTCAAATATACTGTCATTTTTCCATCGATCCTGCCACTTTCTTTCGATCTCGCTTGTCATTCAATCCTCTAATGCATTATTAAAACTGCGGCTGCAACTACTGTTGTCCACTCATTTTGATTCATTACTACTGCAGTGGAGCATATATTCCTCGTTGTCAGTATCTTATCTTTCAGTACATATTCGCTCTTCTGTTCGTCCCAGACAAGATTATCCCTTTCTCCCATGGTGCTTGCAAGCATCTCCGCAGCGAGTTTCTCGGCGAAATAACCGGCCACTTTTTCCGTCTCGCCAAAGCTGTGGTGTTCACTGAGATATCCCCATTTATTCCTGTCTTTCGGGAGCGCGTATCCTATCGCCGATGATAACATCCTGTTCAGCTCGTTTGATGAATTTCTTGCCAGAACGGTAAATAATATCTGACCGGGTTTCAACAAAGCAGATCCCTCGTCTCTGGAAATGAGAGCAGCATTTGGTGGGAAAATAGAACTTACGCTGATGAGGTTATAAGGAGCAATGCCGGCATCTCGAAGCGCCTCTTCAAAAGACTGTAATTGGCTTTCAGCCCTGCCTACGCCACGGGTAAAGAATATTTTTTCAGGAACGTATGAATCCATTGTGGGAGCAGATATGAAAGCACCTTATTTTACTTTTCAGGATGTAAGTTATCACATTAACGCCTGAAACTTTCCAGATGGGCGATTCTTGTAATGATTTTAAATATCAAGTGTGACGTCAAGATATCCTGCGGTTATGTTCTCAGGCAGGTTGTGATATGTCGCGGCCTTGATACTGTTAATCGGCTTAATATTTCTCAAGAATCTGTGTCCCTTTAAAATGATCCCTGAATCTTTTAACTCGCACCCAAAATAAAGTATCCTGTTAACTTCGAATTCTGAAATAACAAAGTTCATTATATCTACAATAAAGTATGGCGTGATATCGGTATTCAATGGCTCCAAGTACTTTGCGTTAACTGTCAGTCCAGGACGATGAATCAATGAACCTATAGCGTATATTGAATTGTAAAGAATGGTTGCTGAATCCTCTCCATAGATACGCAACAGGATATCAGCGGTATTGTCTAAAATTTTAAATTTTATCAAAAATAATAAAAAATATGGGATTACTCTGGCCTTGAAGACGAGATCACTGGGATAGCCTCTTCAAGGTTCAAGCCAATTTCGTCTTCCCTGAGTTTTCTGCCTATGCTGTCCTCGTAGAACTTAAGGATCTTGCGCTTCTCTTCCATGGTGTAATCCCTGAAGTACTTCTCTCTCTTCAGCACCTTGCCTGTTCTCTCCTCGTACAACTTGGCAGGTATGGAATACTTCCTCTGAGTAGCGTCCCTGTACAGCTCTGGAATGACATTGAATGCACAGAAGGGAACTACTCTTCCGTCAGGCATTGCATAGTGTATGTCGCACCTTTCAACCCTGTCAACATCGTATGTGTATGGGTCCATGAAGTGCATGAAACCAACGAACATAGACTTGTAGTGGAATGCCTTGAGTCCATGGTAATCACCATCAGTGAAAGCGTTATAGACCATGTCCTTCAGCTTGAAGTCCTTGGGTGCCTTATCGTAGTCGACAAACTTGCCCAGGTTCAGCAGAAGCTTGGACACAGATTCAACCTTCTTGAGTCTCTTGAAGCTGGATCCCTTCATCTCGTCACCGAGCTCGCCCATATACTCAAACATTCCCCTGACATCAATGAATCTCGTAATTGGGGTAACCTTGTCGCCATCCTTGAAGATGTAGGTTCCCATTCCGCAGGCAAAGTGAATTGAAAGCTTGTACATATCCTTGCCCTTGAGAGCTTCCACGAAGTTTGAGACCTTTGTTGTCGATGGAACTGTAAAGAAATCTTCCCTACCTATCATTCCGTCAGTCTGCTGTTCAATCTTCTTAATGCAGCCAGGTATAGTAACTCTCTGCTTCTCCCTCATCCTGTCAGGCATCCTGCCCACAAGACTGACTGGCTGGAAGTTTACTGCTCTTACCACATCGATGTTGGAAAGACCAAACTTAATGATATCTCCAAGGTAGTGATCGTTTATTCCTCCAATGACTGTTGGAACCAGAACCACACCAAGCGGTGCATTCTTGTAGTTTTCCAGTGCCGCTGGAACTTCCCAGAAGTTCTTGGGGTTTGATCTTGGCGTAGGACCATCAAATGATGTGTATATTACATTTGATCCTGCTTCCCTGACTTTCTTTGGGAAGTCCGGATCGAATGCTGCTCTTACGCTGTTCGTGTTGAGCTGGATGTGTTCATATCCCTCTTCCCTTGCAATCTTTATTACATCAATAATGTCGTCCCTGATAGTTGGCTCTCCACCAGTTATCTGGACCGCGTTAGCCCCGACAGGTTTCTCGTTCCTCATTCTTCTGAGCATCATTCTGACCTGGTCCTGTGATGGTTCATAAATTGGTTCATTTTCCTTCGCATAGAAGAAGCAGTACCAGCAGGATAGATCGCAGCGGTTTGTCACCACAACATTGCCCAGTCCAGTGTGAGACTTGTGCTTTACGCAAAGACCACAGTGCGTTGGGCAGATAATCTTCTCTTCAAGCATTGCAACGTTGGGGTTAAGAATCCTTATACCCTTGTCTGCCCATTTCTTGGCCTCCTGGTACATATCGTAGTCTTCCCAGTATTTCTCTTTCGTTATGCCATGCTCAGGGCATTCCTTTATCAGCTTGACCTCGCCAGAATTCTCATAAACTATTGCTGGAATCCTCATTTGATCAAATTTCTCTTCATCAGCACAGAGAGGGCAAAGACTCTCGGTAACCCTCATAATCAACATA
>JAMCPG010000060.1 GCA_023379845.1 Thermoplasmatota archaeon | reverse complement strand
AGAACAGATGTTACGCTGGACGTACCAACCAGTTTTTCTGCTTGAACAAAGTTTAACTTGTATGCATTAAGTATTGAGATTTCGGTTGAAACCATTCCAGTGAACGCTGCCATAGTTCTATTTTTTAATCCGTGGTAGAATCCAAGTATAAGGTAATTGGAATATACTGCGTAAATGGCAGCAGAATAATTTTCGCCGGTTTTGTTGAATCCGTAGATGAAGAAAGCACCTGAAACCTCACCTATTGTAATATTCCTCAGATGATCGTTGGAGATGTTGCTAAAAACTGTTGAATTGGTCAAGTTGGCATAATTTGTGGATGAAAATGCCGCGTATCCGAATGCCAGATCACTATCGTTCATGGTTGCAAAAAGAACGCCTTGCGCATAATTTACATGAACGTAAGAAGCATTTACGGGTAAACCAGATGAAGTTGATCCGGAGAGCGAGTTAACCGCGCTTCCAAAGTCTGAAAGGTTTGTGACTCCAGCGGTGACGTTCATGACCTCATACCAGCCACCGGTCATTGATGTATTCACTTCAGATGTTGCCAGTACACGCATGCCGGGTGAAGTATCCGGCAAAGCTGATGAGCTTTTCAATGACAGTAACTGAGGATCTTTCACTGCTATGAATCCTACAGCGCCAATCACGACTATGACTACCACTACCAGAACTACAAGTGACGACTTCACATGGTTGAATATATCCTGTTATATATACCCTTATTGCACTCTCGACTGCGGGGATTCTCTAAAAACGTGCCTTTCCTTATTCATACAATTTTGAGCAGATCCAATATTTTTATCGGCCTGCCGATGCTGGGATTAAGATAAAGAATGTAACATTATTTCAATGCAGGAAAGAAGGTTACGGAGAAACCTGGGGAGATCAGGGTGGAATAATATTTGGTCATAGAGAAGGCTGCAATGCGGCATGCCACTTCTGCAAAAGTACTGGTTCCAAAACGCTGGATCGGGAAGAAAGTGAGGAAAATCAGGATAGAACCGGAGAACGAAGGCGAAGAAGAGACCTAGTGATGGATTACTGCCATCCTGAGAAAGATCCCAGTACAGGAAAATCCTTCCTACCAGTAATAAAGTACCAGCCTCATAGTGGTTTATGATGATTTCGCTGACGCTTGTTGCCGGCCTACATGTGGGCTGGCTTTGAATGCACTTTGTTGAAGATGATTCAACATGCCGTTTTCCTGGCACCATTCATTGTAGAGGATTAACCTGATAAGCTAGCAGCACATTTACAATCATGGATATCCAAAAAGCGAGATTCGTTATGCTTTATTTTGGCATATTTGCAATGATTTCTGCTGCAGTCTGGATCTCAACAGCAATTGCCATAAATCCATCATTCGATTTCTACACGGGTGCACTCAGCCAGCTGGGCTCCCCCGGGGCAAACAGTCCTTGGATATACAATGTGGGTTTAATGTTCACCTCAGTTTTACTGTTTGTTTTTGCTTGTTCTCTCCTTCTATATTCGAAGAATAGAATTGAGTCAGCCGGCAGCTCTTTCCTTATGATCTCGGCGCTTTTCCTGGCTCTTATTGGAATATATCATGGCGGTACCTATCCACATGACTTTGTATCGCTCTGGTTCTTCATACTGGGAGACATTTCCATAATAACATGGGGTATGGGCCTCATTATAGATGACAGGAAATGGGCTGTTTATGTCCTTGTCCTTGCTCTCCTTGCATCTTCAATGGGTTTTGGGCTTCCATGGCCTTCTAGCGCCGAGCTTGAAACGTTTGGAACCGCTGCGATAGGGCTATGGGCAGTACTGATGATCCTGCATTTGAGGAAAGATGCAAACCAGGCAGTATAGGTCAACTTATTGTAATCTATCCTGAACGGGAGGAAACTCAAATTAGTCAGCTTTGAAAAGGCATTTAAGGAGAGGGTGTGGGCCAGATCAGTCCCTAATTTAGTCTAAGAGTAATGGAATCAGAGAGTAATCGATTAATTGATGAGTTCAGAGTCCAGGTGTGCAAATTTTTTTGATTTCCAAAGGATTCTGTCTGATCTTAATCAACCTTCTCCTTAGGATACACTGCATCTGGCATCTACTCCTCATACATGTCCATAAGGGTGGGGCACTGGATTCTGAGCAGTGTCTGCTCAGAATGGAAAGCCCTCGCCTTCTCTTCCCTTTCCAGGAAACTCCCTACGCAGATACCACTGGCATGTACATGCCAGTTTTCATGATACAGGCAAGGTAAAACTCAAATTTTTCAGCTAGGAATAGGAAACTGGAAATGACTAGATTTCAACAGTTTCTGCTTTAAATCAGATAATTATTATAATTTTATGGCTAATATCTGTAATATTATATACATCTTTCAAGTGACAGTTCACATATGATTCAGAAGAGGAATAAGATGATCATATTCGCTGTAATTGCAGTGATCATTGTTGCTGTTCCTATTTCTTTTTATGGGCTGTCTCAAAAAAGTGTGCCAGTAATAGCTACAGATGGAGAAGCTTATGCAAATTACTCGATAAGCTATCCAATCAATTCAACTGATCTTATGTGTTTGGGCCCTCACGTAGCACAAGCAAACATCTCAGAAGGCACTGCCCATAACTCATCCTTGGTGCTTGCTACTTCAGGATATCTATTTTATGCCGGAAATATCCATGCAGGAGCCTACCATATTTTCCTTAACTTGAACCTTACCGGAATTTTCTATAGTCATCTTAATACAAACAATGTCACTCTTAGTTATATTTCGAACGGAACAGGAAACGAAACTTGTGCTTTTTTTGGGATTGAACACAACGTCTGGTATAGCTATGCAGGTAAAGAAGAAACTACTAACTGCACTAATTTGACGACCAATAGTGGGTTAGTCTTTGACTGGACTAATAAGGGCCATGCTCATATTAATCTGGAACTTTTGAACAGAACTGACGGTTCAAGCCCGTATCTCTTTTCATTATCAACTCAACTTTACATCGTTCTTATGCATGATTTAGGGGGATACCACTCAGTAACTATTAGCGTCATTATATTAGAAGGTGGTAAATTAGTTTCATCCATGGTTGAATTAACTTTTTATCAGGTAGGTGATTAGAATAGTGCATATTTTGTCTAATAACAATAGGAATTAAAGGCAGGCATTTTGGCATTAATCTTGGCTTTAGTCGGCTTATTCAGTTTTTCATCCTTGCCTGTATCCTATGCTAGTACCCCGCCGGCTGTATACTACTGCTTGAATTGCTTTTACGGAAATAACACAATTTACCTCATGTCGTACAAGACACATCTACTTATGACTGAATGCTTTATTCAACCAGGGAGTTGAGGTTACTGGCGAAGGAATTCAAATCAAAAGGAAAAATAATAAAGAATCCAGTACCGTAAAGAGGTACAATCTTATTGAACGAAAGACATCTGCATTTACTGTTAAAGCAATCAATACCTTGTGGAAAACTTCAAAGACAACCCAAGGAAAATATACTGGTAGTTCCGGTTTTGCACCCAAATCCCTGTTTTTCTTATCTTTTAGGTGCAAGTAAATTATTTTTGATACAGGGTTGACTTTAGCTGCAAAGCCACTAGTATGGGTATAGTTATATGCATCTGTGAAGTAACAGTTCATATATGATTCAGAAGAGGAATAAGATGATCATGTTCGCTGTAATTGCAGTGATCATTGTTGCTGTTCCTATTTCTTTTTATGATCTTGCGGATTCACAACCCAAAATAACCTTCATCACAAACAATCCTGCACCTGTCGAATTCATGCATAATATCACGAGACTGAGTTCAGATAATCTATCCCAGTTCATGGTACATGGAAGATCAAGTAGCATAATCTCCAGGCCTGGTTATGGAGATTCATACCTTAACTTCACTCCATATGTGGGTGTTTTTGAAATTTATCCAAACATTCTACCGTTAATTTATATTGATCAACTCTTGGTGATAAATGCCAGCTTCGCTCCAGGCATGAACCCATCATCCTTTACTGTGAAAGCAGAATTCTGCGCTGCAAATAATTCCTATAACCATATGCAGGCCATTGGGTATGATATGGATCTAGTAGAGCGTGGCTGGGCCAGAAACGATACTTTTGATAATATCAACTGCAAAGACGGTTCGCAATTTTGTTACTTATTTACTTTGCAGAACAACTCGCAATCTTCGAAAAGGTTCTTCTTCGGTACAAACACTAACTTTGACCCAATAATGGATGGTGGCTTCGACGCAAGTTTCATGTCCGGATTTCTTTACACAGTATACAACCTTACGATGAAGATGACACTTTCCCTCACAATCTCAGGACAAACTGTTAGCGACCAAATTATTTTTTACATAATAAACACGGGGTATGCCAAGCAATGAAAGTAATGATAGAATGCATCGAAAAAGGGGATTTCATGATTGCTTTCAACCAAGCTTCGAATTCGGCATCCTGCGTCGCTATGCAATATTTAACCCCGGAAAGCCTATTTTCCGATGCTGCCTATAGAGCAGTGAAGCGTTATGGACATAATGACTCGGTATACTTGGCGCAGAATCTTTTTTGCGCAGGACGGTGAAATTTTGTCACAAGATAGCAAGAAAAAATCTATTTGGTTCACTCCGTTAAATAAAGAACAAACATATCTATTGTTCGCAATTATCAGCGTTCCATCCACTATTATCATAATATACCTTCAGTATTTGTCACTTTACATTCAGAACCCCATTTTGGCCCGTCTAATCCAAATATACCAGTATACCCCGCCATCATTCTATGGATATTTTCTGCCTTTCATAGTGGTTATGCTTCTCATGATGTCTCTGCCTATGATCATTTATTTGAGAAGAAAGGGAAGAGTAGTAACAAGCATAATAATGATAATCGGGGCGTTTTCCACCTTTTTCTTTTATCACCAAAATGTACTAGGCTTTCTCTTCTATACTGCTTATGGGGTGCTTGTCTTGTACAAAGAAAAACCAAATACGCATGGTTTCGAAGGGGAGCCGTCAGGGTAAATTCTCGCAGTGGACAAGCAACTGAAATTCCTTTCACTCCTTCAAATAAATATATATAATGAAGGTTATTGCACCGTTATGCACGAATCATCCACCCAGATTCCGATCAAGAAAGGGCAACGTTTTGCGGATGCGCTTGGCCGCAGGGACGGCGAGATCGTCGCTGCAAGGTTCAACGGCTCGCTGTTTGATCTACCCAGTATTTCGCCTTCAGATGGCACATTCGAGCCAGTCAATGTCCACTCCAAGGATGGCATGAGGATACTCAGGCATTCCGCCGCTCATCTTATGGCACAGGCAACCCTCCAGATATATCCAAAAGCACGCCTTAATGCAGGTCCTCCGACAGAAGACGGCTTCTATTACGACATAATGATGGATCCGATTTCCTCTGAGGATCTTGGCAATATTGAGAAGGCCATGAAGAAATTGGCGGAGGAAAATATACCAATTGTCAGGGAAGAAAAATCAAAGGATGATCTCCTACGATTATTCCATGACAACCCTTTCAAGATCGACAAGATAAGAGACAATGTTCCTGACGGCTCCAAGTCATCCATATATGTGCAGGGGAACTTCAAGGACTTTTGCACAGGTCCGCATGTGCCATCGACCGGTTACCTCAAAAATGTGAAGCTTCTCTCCCTGGCTTCCACCAACTACAAGGGTGACGAGAAAAGGGAGAAGCTTGTCCGCATTTACGGTACCGTATTTCCGTCGGAGAAGGAGCTGAAGGATTACCTGAAGATGCGTGAAGAGGCCCTGAAGCGGGATCACCGCAAGGTAGGGCAGGAGATGGATCTTTTCGTCTTCAGTTCCGAACGGGCGCCCGGCTTCCCTCTTTACACACCAAATGGTACCATCATTAGGAATGAGCTAATCGCCTTCATGCATGAACTCAACGCAAAGAACGGCTGGCAGGAAGTCTCCACCCCTCATATCTTTACGGACACAATGTGGAAGCAATCCGGGCATTATGCCAAGTACAAGGATAACATGTACACATTTGAGTTCAAGGATGGAACCGGTTACGCGGTAAAGCCGATGAACTGCCCGGGACACATAACCATTTTTGAAAGAGAGCCGCACAGCTACAGGGATTTGCCCGTAAAGTATTCGGAACCAGGGCAGGTATACAGGTACGAGAAGTCTGGAGAGGTCGGCGGACTCACCAGGCCCAGGACATTCACAATCGACGATGGCCATGGTTTCATGCGCGCGGATCAGCTTGTCGACGAAATAAAGAGCATTATAGAAATGACCAGGGAGACATTCTGGCTCCTTGGGGAGAGCAAGCTCGATTTTGAGCTGAGCGTGATGGACGAGGATCACCCGGAAAACTACCTCATCGAATATGTCTGCCAGAAATGCGGCACCGTTTTCCATGCAAGGAAGGTTGCTGGAGAGGGAGAACTTCAGTGCCCCAGTTGCGGATCAGATGAGATAAGCCCTGATCTATCAAAGTGGAAGGAGGCAACTGAGAGCCTCCGTACTGCCCTGAAGGAATCGGGCATCGTATACGAAGAGCTGAAGGGGGAAGCCGCATTTTACGGTCCCAAGATTGATGTTCACGTAGCAGACGCGATAGGCAGGAAATGGCAGTGCTCCACAATCCAGGTCGACTTCATGATGCCCATCAACTTCAACCTTCAGTACGTGAACCAGGCAGGAAAGAAGGAAAACCTGGTCATGCTTCACCGCGCGGTCTTCGGCAGCTACGAGAGATTCATGGCCATACTGATAGAAAATTTTGCTGGAAACCTGCCCACATGGATCTCGCCGATGCAGGTCTTCATAGCGCCCGTATCGGAAAAGTATCTCGAATACAGCGAAAAGGTTCTTGCCGACCTGCTTAAGAATGGCATAAGAGCGCATCTCGACCGTGGAACCGAGACGCTGAACAAGAAGCTGAAGATGATAAGGAGCAAGCGCCCATCCTACATTGTGGTGCTTGGGGAAAGGGAGCTTGAATCCGGGAAGATAACCGTCCGGAACAGGAAAAATGAGCAGAAAGAGATGACGGTGTCTGGATTCATTGATGCAATCAGCAGCGAAATAAGGGAGAGATCTCCCGTCCAAACTATCTGAGCAGGATCATCCGGGTGACGAGGCAGGTGTTCCGGCCCTTACCTTTCTTATCTCCTCTGTGAGCTTCGGAAGTGCCTTAGATACATCCGCATTTATGAAGTAGTCTGAAAACTTCACGATTGGCGCCTCAGGGTCTGTGTTGATAGAGACAATTGTCTCGCTGGCCTTCATCCCGACGATGTGCTGTATCTTTCCTGAAATACCAGCGGCAATGTACAGTTTCGGCCTCACGGTCTGGCCGGTCTGGCCGACCTGGTGCTCGTACGGAATCCATCCGAGATCGACGACTGGCCTCGATGCGCCCACCTGCCCGCCAAGAGAATCCGCGAGATCCTTCACAAGCTTGAATCCTGATGCATTTCCAAGTCCTAGCCCACCGGATACGATGATCTTTGCCGAAGTCAGGTCAAGCCGATCCTTCTGCTTGAATTCAAGTGTCTTGTGTTCTCCGGCATATTTAGCCATCTTGACCTTCTTGATTGTGACTTCGCACTTGTGACCCTCAACCTTCTCAGGCATTTTGTAGCTCCCCGGCCTGGATGTGATCATCTGCGGCCTGTGCCTCTTGCACAGTATCTGGTCAATTGTCTTGTCCCCGAACGACGGCCTCCATGCTATGAGGAGGCGGTTCGGCACGTCAACGTCGAGCTCAATGCAGTCGGCTGCCACTCCGGTTCTGGTCCTGATGGCAATCCTGGATACAAGGTCCCTGCCCTCCCTGCTTCCTGAAATCAGGAATATGTTGGGCTTGTACTGTTCCACAAAGGACGTTATGAACTCAGTGTAAGCAACGCTAGAGAATCCGCTGAAATCGGTAACCTCTGCGCCTAGGAAAACGTCGCAGCCATAAGACTCGGCTTCGGCAGCGATCTCCTTCAGGTTCTTTCCCACCGCAACGCCAACCGCTTTCTCATTGAGTTTATGCGCAAGCTCTTCTGCCTTGCCGAGCATCTCCAGGGAGCCTCTTGTCAGTTTCCCGTTCTTGTGCTCCAGGTATACGAAAACATCATGGTATTCCTCAGGATGCTCCGGTACCACGCAGTTGATAAGTTCCACCATCAGGCATCCTCCCCGATCTTTATTATTCCCTTTTTCACGAGTTCATCGACGAGTGCAGGAATTTCCTCCAGCTTGACGGGCCTGGATTCCCTCTTCCTCTCCTCCGGTATCTTCAGGGCGCCCACCAGGGTTGGCGACCCTTTCAGGCCGACCCAGTCCACCGGAAGGCTTAGTGTGTCATGATCCCACTTCTCGACGCCTTTCTTGATTGCGTCTACCTTCAGTCTTAGCCTGGATCTCCTCGGCAGGTTTGAGTTTATCAGAACTGTAACGAGGACGGGCGGTTTTGTGCTCACGACCTCTATCCCGTCTTCCAGTTCTCTTTCAGCGATGAGCATCCCTGATTCAATCCTGGTATCTATCGTATATGTGACCTGGTCTATTCCAAGAAATTCTGCGACTCCAGGACCCACATGCCCTGTTCCCGAATCGGTTGTGCTCTCCCCTGCAAATATGATGTCAAAGTCCCCAAGCTTCTTAACCGCTGCGGCAAGCGTCAGCGATGTTGCGTACGTATCTGCCGCTGCGAAGACCCTGTCTGTGATCAGTATGCCGCGATCAGCTCCTCTTCCCATGCACTCGATGATTGCGTTTTCCGCCTGGGGAGGGCCCATTGATATTACGGTGATCTCGCCGCCCTCCTTTTCCTTTATCCTCAATGCTGCCTCGAGGGCATTTTCATCGGAAGGGTTGATGATACCCCTCGCCTGGGACCTGTTCAGCGTGTACTTCACCGGATCAATGAATATCTCTTCCGCATCCGGCACCTGTTTCATCATCACTATCATTTTGAGCGCCACGATATCACCCGTACTTGTACTTGACTCCATGGCCACCCTTGGGGTTGGACCATGCAACAGACCCGTGCGAGCATGCAAAGAAGCATGTTCCGCACTCCACGCAATCCTCGTACTTGAAGTTGAGCTTGCCCTCGATCAGGGTATAGCAGCTCGCGGGGCACGCAAATGTGCAGAAGTGATCCGGACATACTGCGCATATGTCCGGCTTGATTGTTATATGCTCATATCCCTTGTCAGTCTTGTAGTTCAACAGCGACAGCTTTTCCTCAATTTGCATTCTATTTACATCCTCCTTACAGCGCGGTATGCTTCCATTATGAGCTGGGACTTTGACATGCCTGTTCCTGCCGATGACTCCAGCAGGATTTCATACAGATGCCTCTTTGGCTGGCCCGTCTCGTAGAATAGATTGAAGAACACATTCTCCGCCATTTTCGGTACAGCCCTGTGCATCAGGTTGCTCCATGTAACTCCCTCAATCCCCTTGAATGTCTTCATGTCCTCAAGGACATAACTAGATGACAACCTGTCGTCATAAGACTTCAGGAAATCGGCGGAATAGTTGTTTTTTGACCTGGCGGCAATAGCCGTTTCGGCAGCTGCTATTCCCGATGAAATTGCGTAATTCATGCCCTGAATGACGAGCCCGTTGCTGAATGAAAGGCTTGCTGAATCCCCTGCAATCATGTATCCATCGCCGCTCAGTCTCGGCACAGACTGTATGCCGCCCTCGCAGACAAGATGCGCACTGTATTCGTCAACCTTTCCGCCCTCGATATAGGGTGCAATGAACGGGTGGGTGACAAACTGTTCCATGATATTATATGAATATACGCTGTTATTGGCCCTGAGATCAGCGGAATTCACCACGACACCTATAGAGATAGTATCCTTGTTTGTGTAGAGGAATCCGCCAGCTTTTACGCCATCAGGAAGGAATCCAAGCACATATTCGCCTGCGTATCCCTGGGATCCCCTCAGGTTGAACCTCTCATTTATTGTGGCCTCCGGAAGCTTCACCACCTCCTTTATGCCTATGGCGACGTCGCGGTCCCCGATTGGCTTCCTCAGGCCCGAATCTATAGCAACCCGTGGATTTGCCCCTTCGGCAAGGATAACGACATCGGATGTTATCACGTCCCCATCCTGCTCTACACCGATAACCTTCTTGTCCTTGAATGCCACCTTATCCACTGTGACACCGGTTACAAGGGTTGCACCAGATGCTTTCGCCTTGTTTGCCAGGAACTGGTCAAACTTGGCCCTGAGCACTGAGTAGCCGGTCTTGTTTTTTTCGAATTTCTTCGACCTGAAATCAATTGATATAAGCGAATCCTCTGTAAGAAGGCCCGTCCCCTTTGACAGTACGTATCTCTCCATGGGGGCAGTTTTTTCCCAGTCAGGTATTATCTGCGCAAGCTCGTTTCCCCAGAGTATGCCTCCGGAGACACTTTTGCTTCCAGGAGGATCTGATCTCTCCACGAGAAGGACATTAAGACCGGAAGAGGCAAGCTTTATTGCAGATGATGAACCTGCGGGGCCAGCCCCCACAACAATAGCATCAAATTCGCTCATCCTCACTAAATGGCATGGTCATTAAA
>JAMCPG010000059.1 GCA_023379845.1 Thermoplasmatota archaeon | reverse complement strand
CTCCCTTGTTTTCACCATTTATTGTTTCTGCCGCGTTCTTGAGAACAAGGTTCATGTAAACATCATATCCATCAAGAATACCCGAGTAACTCCGATTTCCCCTGACATCCACCATAATTGGCTTAGTGATTGTTTTACGCAATACCTCCAATGGCTTCAAGGGCTGCTGAACCTGCTTAACCATGCGCTTCGGCGGTTTATTGTTAGACAATATTTAACCTTATTCTGCGTTTGTTAATGGGCTTGATACATCGTAGGAATTAGGCAAAGATTAGTTTAGACATGGACTTAAAGCATCTGTCAACGTAATTTTTAAATCAGAGATATCTTTTTATTTATCGACTTCGTATCTGTTAGATATGAGTTCCAAAAGAAGAACAAGCAATAAGGTTTTAGTTGTGGTATTTTCTGCGGTCATCATTGCAACCGGGTTTATCGCTGTATGGAATAATTACAGTTTATCTGTGAATCCTGGTTCATATGGCCAGTCACCAGCCTCAGGAGTCGTATCTTCGAATAACAGCACGTTCATAGTGGGCTGGTCCGGTACTTCCATTGATACGCTTAACCCGTATACCTATACCGCAAGTGTTTCGGACTGGATCCTGATGGATACGTATTCAACGCTTGCGCTTTATAACGCGAATGGATCGGCACTCATCCCTGAACTAGCAACGTCCTGGAACATTAACGTTTCAAATGGAACGGCAATAGTGCATCTTAACCCGAATGCGAAATTCTCAAATGGGCAGCCGATCAATTCTTCAGATGTCGCATACAGTTACGAAATGGCTGACTGTTGTTTTTCCGGTTTGAGCAGTTACGTATGCATGATAACAAACATATCTACACCAAATCCCCAGACCGTGATCTTTAACTTTACAGGCGGTCTTTTCCCACTTATATCGCTGGATAATGTTTTCATCCTGCCAGAAAGCGTCTGGGAGAATGTCAACGTTTCATCTTACTTCGGATATAATGCCAGTGCAAACCCGAGCTTTGTCGGGTCTGGCCCATTCATCGTATCTAAATATGTGCAGGGACAGTACATAGAGTTGTCAAAAAATCCTTACTGGTACCTGCCCAACATGGAGCCACATGTTAGTCATGTTATAATACAGTGCTTCAACAGCGAATCATCAATGTTCTCAGCCCTGCAGTCAGGAGCGATTGACGCAACCGGTGCGTTCCTTCTTCCATCACAGATTCCTGTGGTCCAGAAGGATTCAAGCCTGAGTCTTGTAGTTAGCGATTCTTTCACATACTGTTATCTTGCATTCAATGTAAACCCCTCCGGCGGTGGAGCTTCTTCGATAAGAAACCTGACTGTCAGACAGGCTATTGTGGACGCAATAAATGATACTTATGTAACAAAGGTGGCATGGGATGGATACGCTACACCCCTGGCAACAAATTTCCCTGTGGGTGATTCGTTCCTTGACTCATCGCTTCCGCTTCATCAATATAATGTATCGAAGGCAAACAGTCTTCTAAATGCATCTGGCTTCAAGTATGGATCAAATGGCATCAGGGTAACACCAAATGGAACACCTCTTTCTTATACGATAATTGTCCCCAGCAGTTTCCCTGCGCTTATATCTGCGGGTACCGTAATTAAGCAAGAGTTGGCCCAGATTGGTATTTCAATCACTATCAGCAGCATAACTACGAGCACGATGGACAGCATAATCTGGCCTGGATATAACCAGACAATGGATCTCTGGGACTGGTCATGGACACCGGGCGACCCGACGCTGCTTTGCGTTTTTACTGGTACGGCGATAACCACCGAGCTGTCTGATTCTGGTTTCAATAATACGGAATACAACAATTTATATTCAGAACTCGTAAACGCCAATACGACACAACAGGTGTACAATATTTCAGATCAGCTTCAGACCATTCTATACGATCAGCTACCATATATGCCGCTCTATTCCCCGCCAAACATTGCGGCGTATTCAAATGCTTTTACCAATATTTCGAGCAACTTCGCAGGTGGGCCATTTGGGGCCATGGACTGGCAGACTTTTCTACAGGTTGAGCCAAATGCCTCTTTTGGCAAAACAACTCACAGTAGCTCTACTATATATTACATAGCTGGTGGAGTGGCAGCAGTGTTAATTGTTGCAGCAGTCGTGGCAGTAGTTATGCGGTCCAGGCGAAAAGAGGATTGAAGATATATTGGCTGCCGCAAGCTATTCTACCTATTTGGCCAGGAGAGTTATACTGACTGTTGTCAGTGTATTTATCATTATTTCATTCAATTTCCTCCTTTTCAGGGTACTGCCCGGAAATCCCATAACGCTGCTATACAGAAGCCCAAGGCTGACATTTAACCAGGAAAAGGCCCTAAGCATAGAATTCGGATTAAACAGACCGGAATGGGTGCAGTACATCCTGTATGTTAAGAATGCACTCGAAGGAAACTTTGGCATATCCTATTATTACAAGGTAAGCGTAACAAGTAAGATAATTCCTGCTCTGGAAAACAGCCTTATACTCCTGATCCCAGCGACAATAATTTCAATCCTGCTGGGCATCTACACGGGTGTCTTCTCTGCATGGAGGGAGAACACCAAGGCGGATGTTGCAGTTCTTCAGACAGCAATGGCGTTCTATGCAATGCCGACCTTCTGGCTGGGCGGTATATTTATTTTAATAGCAATATATATTGGTGGCATACCTGTGGCAGGCGAATACAGTGTTGGAAGCACATCAATAATTAACCTGATGGAACATATGGCCCTTCCACTCCTGACACTTGTCCTGGTATATTATGGACAGTTCACCATAATGATGCGAAACTCACTCAGGGATGTACTTTCGGAGGACTATATATTGACGGCATATGCGAAGGGCGCAGACAGTAAGCGAATCCTCTACTCGCACGCAGTTCCAAACGCCATGCTCCCCATGATCAGCCTCATTGCAATCAACCTTGGTCTTATGGTCACCGGCGCAATACTGGTTGAGACAGTTTTTTCCTGGCCTGGAATAGGATATCTTATCTACCAGTCTATTGGACATCTTGATTATCCGATGCTCCAGGGTGCATTCATAATTGTAACTTTCAGCGTGGTGCTGGCCAATCTTCTTGCGGACATAATCTACGGTCTGGTTGATCCGAGGATACGGTACAGATGAATTCTCAGACAGAGGTTATGGACTATATCAAAGGCAGCATGAGGCGCACCGGAAGCGGAGTTCTTGGATTCTGGAACAGGTACAAGAGAAATAAGATAGGCGTCGCAGGCCTGGGTATAATCATCTTCTTTACCCTGATGGCAATTCTTGCCCCGGTCATATCACCATACAACCCGAACACGATAAATTCCAGCCTGTATCTTTCACCTCCTTCCTCGGCGCACCTTCTGGGTACAGATTCCCTGGGTCGCGATCTCCTATCCCGAGATTTCTATGGTGCGCAGATATCCCTGATTGTAGGGTTTGCCGCCGCGGCGATCTCAGTTTTTGTTGGGCTGGTCATAGGTCTTTACAGTGGATACTTCGGAGGATGGGCAGATGAGATCCTTATGAGGGTGACAGACTTTTTCCTAGTCATACCAACGCTTGTCTTTATGATAGTTATAGCTGCCGTTATTGGGCCAAGCCTCGTTAATGTAATCCTGGTTATAGGTCTCCTCAGCTGGCCCTCGACTGCACGAACCATTCGATCTATGGTGCTTTCAATAAAAAACTGGCCCTTCATAGAGTCTGCTATGATCAATGGCGGGAAAAGCAACTACATAATTTTCAGGCACATTGCTCCTAACGTTTTTCCGGTTGTGTTTGCCAACGCTGTCATGTCGGTGGCATCAGCAATATTTGCTCAGGCCTCACTGGTATTTCTTGGTGTTGGCGATATAACCGATATCAGTTGGGGCGGCACAATTCACAATGCATTTGCCTTCGGAGCTGTCTCCGCAGGTATGTGGTGGTATGTTATTCCTCCCGGACTTTTCATAATACTCGTAATTTTAGGTTTTACGATGACCGGGTATTCTCTTGAAGAAATGTTCAACCCTAAGAAGAGAGGGTTTTGATGATAAGCGTTAACAAGCTGAACGTTTCCTATAAGACAGACAGTGGAGTGGCAAGGGCAATCACCGATCTCGACATGGATGTGCATGAGGGAGAGACCATGGGCCTTGTTGGCGAGTCCGGGAGCGGGAAGAGCACTCTTGGACTCGCAATGATGCGTATACTTCCAAAGAATGCACAGATTTTGTCAGGCTCAATACAGGTCGATGGCACCGACCTGATGTCACTTTCGACTGGAAAGATGCGCCGGCTTCGTGGGGAGACCATAAGCATGGTGTTTCAGGGAGCGATGAACTCCTTAAATCCCTTGATGACAATCGAGAGGCAGGTCTCTGAACCGCTCATCATACACAACATGGCACAGGGAGAAGATGCACTTGAACGAGGGAGAGAAGTTCTAAGAAAAGTTGGACTGAAATCGGCGGTATGGAAGCAGTATCCGCATCAGCTGAGCGGCGGAATGAAGCAGCGGGCGGTAATAGCAATGGCGATCATCACCAACCCGAAGATACTGATTGCGGACGAGCCTACGACTGGACTTGACGTGGTCACCCAGATGGCAATAGTGAAGCTGCTCAAGGATACGCAGCGGGAAAGAAACATCACTATGATCTTTATAAGCCACGATCTACCAATAGTAACCAAGATTGCAGACAGGATCTCTATAATGTACGGCGGAAGGTTAATGGAGAGCGGCACAACTTCTGAGATTGTACGATCACCAAGGCATCCATACACGACAAAGCTCCTAGCGTCTGTACCTGATGTCAGAGGAGACCACCTGATCTCGGGAATTCCCGGAGAACCCGTAAGTGCCCTCAGGCTCCCAGCTGGATGCCTTTTCCGCGAAAGATGTGAAAATGCATTGAAAGAGTGTAGCAGCTATAATTACGAGATCGGGTATCAGGAGAAAGATCATGTTGCTTTCTGCATTAATACGGGGGCAGTTTGATGCTGGCGATAGAGCTTATTGACGTAAAGAAATACTTTCCTCTAAGGGGAAGGGATAAGGATGGAGAAAAGAGAATAGTCCGTGCCCTGGATGGTGTTTCTCTCTCTATAGAGAAGGGAAAGATACATGCCATAATCGGTGAAACCGGAAGCGGCAAGACAACTGTTGCCAGAATAATTACGGGCCTGACTGAGCCTACAAGCGGGTCGGTGAAGATAGATGGGAAGCCGCTGTACAGTGCATCCGGAAAGATAAACCTTGAGGTCAGGAAGAGCATCCAGATGGTTTTTCAGGATCCTTACAGTTCATTTAATCCAAAGTTCACAATCGCGAGATCAGTATCGGAACCGCTCAGGCTGCATCACATTAAATTTGATATGGAAACTATTTCATCTGCTCTTGAAAGGGTCAACCTTACGCCTCCTGAAGATTTTATGGCCAGACTGCCACATGAACTGAGCGGCGGGCAGAAACAGAGAGCCGCCTTTGCTCGGGCAATCATCATAAATCCAAGCATCATAGTTGCGGATGAGCCTGTTTCAATGCTTGACGCATCAATTCGGGCGAATGTACTAAAATTGATTCGGGAGCTGAATCGCAACTCATCCACTACTTTTATCCTGATATCGCACGATATATCAATGGCATTGATGATCTCGGATAACCTGACCGTAATATATCTTGGAAAAATAAAGGAGCAGGGATCAAGGGACCAGATAAGAAACAATCCGCTTCATCCTTACTCACAGCTTCTCTTCGAGACCGTTCCAACCCTTGATTCAGGAGGTATTCCTGATGTTACCTATGCAGATATTGATGCATCCGTAAGAGTGCACGGATGCAGTTTTGCAGACAGGTGCAAGTTTGCCAAGTCGATATGTTTTGAAACAGATCCGGAGCTCAAGGAGGTAGAGCAGGGACATTTAGTCGCCTGCCATCTGTACTAGTATTTGACCCATCAGGACTTGACTATTCCACTACTTGCTCCATGAATTCAAGCGTTGGTTCTGTTGACGTGGAAAGCTTTATTTTTGCGTTTAATGGAATGAGCATCTGGCCTTCTCCATGACCGAAAGGAAGGCCGTAGAGCGAAGGTTTCTTGAGTTCTTCCATGTAATCCTCAATCACGTCCTCAACAAAAGGCATGGGTTCGCTCTGCTCGTTTACTGTCTTTATGTCCCCGAATGCAAATCCAGAAAAGTTGCCAAGCAGATTTGCCAGTTTCATTGTGAAAAGGTACCTGTCAATATCACCTGCTGTGATGCCGGTATCCTCAGCGAAGAGTATCTTACCTGTTGTATCGGGCATGTATTTTGTTCCAATGAGTGAGGAAGCGACTGAAATGTTAGTTCCGATTGATATCCCTTCAACAGTTCCTGGATTGATATATTTGAAAAGTAAATCCCTGTCTCCTGTGGCAAAATTGCTTGTCTTGCCCTCCAAGACTTCTATTATTGTTTTGAAGTAAGGTTTTCCGATTTCCTCTGGATCGGATCCCGGCATGGGACCATGGAATGTAACCAGGTTTGCAAGCTTGTTGAAAGCCAGGTGCAGTGCCGTGATATCACTGTAGCCGATGAATATCTTTGGATGATCATGAATCACGTCAAAATCAAGTAGGGGTAGAGTGTGAATGGACCCGTAGCCACCCCGAGCACAGAAAATTGCCTTGACGTTGTCATCCTTGAACGCGTTAATAATTTCCTGGCTTCTTTCATCTGCAGTTGCAGCAAGTTGATGTACCTGGACTAGCCTCTTGATATTGCTCCCTAGAGAAATCTTGAAGCCCAGTTTCTTCAACCTTGCAATTCCCTTAGATAGGTTTCCCATGTCTGGTGCACTTGCAGGTGCAATTATCCTTATTTCATCTCCTTCCTTTAATTTTGGCGGTCTAACTTTATCCATTGTTTGTCACCTCTCTCTAATTCCGCAAAGCCTCTCTATACCAGACTTTAATTATCTATGCATGGAATACTTTCCAGCAACTGTTTTCAAGTCATCTATAGACCATGAAAGCACTATTTACTCGTCTGGTCTTGAATAGAACGGTTATTGCCTCTCCCTTAAGTCTATGGAGACTGATAAAGTTGACTATTTAATGAAGACATATCTTTATCTGCTTAGGATTGTTGTCAACGCACTGTTTCATCGCTGCCAGATAATTCTTTAATATGGAGTGCCATGGTCTAATATGCCTCGTATCGCACGGGTTGATGATCCGGATAAAATCAACATGATGATTCCTATCATAACTTCCATATGGAAGAATACCAGTATTCGATCAGAATTAGCAGACACGCTCAGGGCAGTGGCATATAACGGCGGATTGGTCCTGCATGTCACCCACAATGACGAGGAGAGGGCCATATTGATAGGGTCGCCGGGGCACAAACATGGGAGAACATATCTTTATGCGAAGATATTCTTAATCAAGGATCATTCCCGGACCACAATACAGTCCATGTTATTTACCAATCTCAAGCAATGGGCTCTGGAGAATCATTATAGTCTTATAGTTACCGAGATTGAACCATTCAATTTGGACGATGCCTCGTTCTTTTTCGAAAAAATGTGCCCAATATCAGTAAAACCAATATTGCTTGACATCGTACACGATCATACTGAGCAGAGAGGGAGATACCATAGTTTGAGAATGTTGATAGAGTTGCCAATCGATCTGACATGCGTTAAGGATGCAGCTCCTTATGCAAATGTTGTTCCTCTCTCTGTGGAAGAAATCAACCTTGAACCATCCAGATATGTGAATTTATCAGTTATCGGCCTGCAGGTTCCTTTGAATATTGATGAGATGAGAAGACGGGATCCTTCGGCTGCTTCACGGGCAGAGGAAGCTGCCTTCGTGGCTTTTCAATCATTGCTGAGTTCAGGCTTTATGATAACAGATTTTCTTGCTGGCGCGCCACCATTGTATCTGTTTAAGAGAAGGCTGCCAGCCATTGTTCAAAACAGGGATAGCGTTGCTTAGGTACAGGCTGAATCTTTTTTGCATTCATACAGCTATGAGAAGAGATACTTTGAATGACATTATATCCATTTCATTTAGTTGTTTTAGGGTCTAGAAATATTCTGGACCCAATGGCTCCAGCCGCCTGGATAGAGTTTTGGCTCTATTCCCGCAATTCTCATGGCGATATAGTTAACACATGAAGTGACTCCGGATCCACAGTAAAGGACAGGATTTTCACCCAGTCCTGAGATGATTGACCGGATCTGCTCGGGGGACTTGTATGTTCCATCCTCGTTGAGCATATCCTTCCAGAAAATGTTCTTTGCATTCGGAATATGTCCAGGTATGCGATCAATAGGCTCATATTCACCAGAATACCTGTCAGGCGACCTTGCATCCACCAATGAATATGGAAAGTTATTGGATTCAAGTGTTTCTTTATTTACAATCATATGATTTTTAGCCTTGAGCTCCACGGATGTTTCTTTTCTTTCGGGGACTACTTTCGTAAGATTACCGCCCGCTTTCAGCCAGGCGTTTATTCCACCGTCCAAAACATAACCATTCTCGAGTGAGAAATATTCAAGGAGGAACCACAGTCTTGCGGCCCCTGAACCATCATCGTCATAAGCCACAACTATGCTATCCCGGGATATCCCTCTCTTCTCCAGCGCCTTCCTGAATTCATCCAGAGGTGGGATTGGGTGCCTGCCGAAAGTCTTGTCCGGTGAGGAGAGGTCTTTTTCCATGTCAAAGAAAACTGCTCCATTGATATGACCAGCAGAATAGGAACGTTGCCCGTATTCATGATCTGTTAAATTGAACCTGCAATCCGCTAAAACAAGCAATGGATCGTTCAGTTTTGTCTTCAGCCATTTAACGGTGACTACAGGAGATCTTACATCGACTTTCAAAGTATCTACCTCTTAAATCTTACACCTTACAGAATGTTAAAGTTGATAACCTTTCGCATAATATCCGTAGGATGCTTAAGATTGTCGAGGCTTTTATACAATTGACTCGGGACGATTGCCTGGTCACTAAAGAGTCGCGCAAGATCGAACCAGATTGCAAGATCGCTCGATTGAAGATTGGTAGTGAGACAACAACGCATCTTGTATCTTCAACACATGATGCCGATAAGTTGTATGCCGCCCTCCAGAAAAAAGCAATTTCCGTTAGCAGGGTGGGTAAAAACTCGATCTGGGTCGAAGGTAAGAGCTGTTCGGGCTGCCACGCAATATCTGAATCTGGTGCAGTCAATCTATCAAGCAGGGCAGTTAATGATAACACCGTTATATACAGGGTGCTTGTAAAGTCAAAGGGAAACCTGGAAAAGATAACTAAAGATCTAAAAGCAAAAGGCCTCAATCCGGTTGTAACCCTTCATGAAATGCCCAAAGAACTTACTGCAAGAGAGAGGGAGATTATATACGAAGTCTATGCTCATGGATTCTTTGACCAGATGAGAAAAGCATCGCTTACTGAGATTGCCAAGAATCTTGGGATATCGACTGCAACACTTTCCGAGAGTCTCAGAAGAACGCTCCGTAAAATAGTTAGGGGTTTCCTGGAAGACTCTCTGGTTGAAGAGATGGAAGCTCAATAATTATTCTATTCTTTCAATAATACAGGCATTTGCCATTCCGCCACCTTCGCAGATAGCTATGAGACCTGTATGCAGCTTCTTTGTCTCCAGAATGTTCAGCATTGTTGTAACTAATCTGGATCCAGTTGCTCCGACCGGATGGCCTAGAGCGATGGCCCCTCCAAACATGTTCACTTTTTCATGATACACTCCAGTTTCCATTTCCCAGGATAGAACAACGGGTGCAAATGCTTCGTTGATCTCAAAACAGTCTATGTCATCAATGCTCAAGCCTGCTCTATCCAGTGCCTTGTAGGTCGCAGGTACCGGACCGGTGAGCATGCTCACAGGATCTACCCCAACTGCTGAAAAGGATACAAACCGACCTCTTGGTTTGATATTATTGTCCTTGACATATTTACCGGACCCAATGACTGAAAAACTTGCGCCATCAGATATCTGGCTCGAGTTACCTGCGGTAATCATTTCAACTCCCGGAAACGCCTCCTTAAGGTTGGAAAGTGCCTCAAGCGAAGTATTACTTCGAATGCCTTCATCTGCTGCAACGATCTGACCGTCAGGATACTCATAAGGCACAATTTCTCGCTTGAATAGATTGCCAGCCGCTGATGCCTTCAAATGACTCTCTAGGCTGAATTGATCAAGGTCCTTTCTTGTCATTGACTTTCGTTTTGCAATTATGGCAGCACCCTTCGCCTGGGAGAACCATCCGTTGTCTAATGCATACCTCATTCGAATAGCGTCAGTAACCGGGTTTGATTTTTCGTTTATAGTAGATCCTAGAGGTATCTTTGACATTGACTCAACACCCCCTGCCACAACAAGATTGGCGTAGCCTGACTCTATACTCTGGGCTGCAAATTGTATCGCCTGCAAAGATGATCCGCACTGCCTGTCTATAGAAACCGCTGGAATGCTCTCAGGAAGACCGGCAGAAAGCACGATATTTCGAGCGACATTCATGCCCTGCTCATTAATTTGACCTACACAGCCCACGATGCAGTCATCTATGCTTTCAGGATTTGTACCTGATCTTGAAAGAAGGTTGTTAAGCACTCCTGCAGCAAGATCTACGGGATGAGCACGTGCAAGCGACCCATTTCTTTTCCCTATAGGGCTCCTTGCTGCATCGATGACGTAGGATTTGTTTTCATCATACATGAAGATGAGATGATAAGACCTGCTATAAATTTATATCTCGCAGCATAAAAGTGAGTCATTTTACCATATCAAAAAGCACCTGGTTAAATTGCACTTGCATTTTGCTTCGCTTAAATGCTAAATTGAGCGGCACTTTCAAAAAAAAATTAATATTACTATCTGTTCAAGACTTATGAAATTAACTGAGACAATTGCCATATTTTCGTTTATACTTGGCGGGATCTCACTAATAATAGGATTGTTTTTATGGTTATTTTTGGAATTTTCGATCCCGAATGGCTATTATTTAACCTATGAACCTTGCGCTGAAGTCGGCATTATTCTGATGGCTCTTTTCTGGGCAATAGCGATTGGTATGGGAAGATTGCCATCTTCAAATACCCCGCGAAACCCATAATTCTAATAATAGAGTACTTTTATATTTAATGCAATCCTCTTCTTATTACACTGGGACTGCTTTCACTATTCTACCTTAAGTTAACTCACAACAGTAGGATTCTTAAACTTTGAACTCCTAATCATATTTACCTGGCGAAGGAAAAATGAATCTAAAAAAGAGGAAGACGTTATACGCAGTCACCGCAGCAGTTGTTGTTGCGCTAATAATTATATTTCCTGCAGTGATCAGCAACATTCCAGCCTCATACACGTTGGCAAGTGCAAAAAATATTGATCCGAACCGAATGAGCCCTGGGTATATTGATGGGCAAACTAATGCCAATTTCAATTTTCATGTCTTTACAGTAAACGTTTCAGGAATAAGCTTAAGCTACTTTGCTGAGTACTATGTTCCTTTTGATGACTTCTGCAGGACGGTGAATCTTTCGACCTTTCACAATATAGGGAATCCTGGCATTAGCAGCACTTCAACTATGCTGTTTATTTATTCAATGATATGTATGTTAGGGAGTTCAAATAGTGGATTTCATTGCACACTTTCAACTTCAGTCGATAATATCCATCTTACAGGAAATTCAAGTGTTACGAGAGGCCTTCCACTGAAGGGCCCTCTAGTCAGCGTTAGTTATTCGCCATCAGGGACTCCTCAAGATATTATTATTGAATATCTAGACCCCGTAGTGTTGTTGAATAATGGATCCCTCTCATTTTCACCGCCGCTTGGAAATTACTCTTATACCCTATCATTCAACATTTTAACATACGAGGAATATGGCATCTACAGGGTCCTGGAAAGTATCACCCCCGTTAGCTTCTATTTCGGCTTTCAAGTTTTAGACTGAGAGCTTGGATTTCTTAACGAATGCTTGTCGATGTTACCAATTATCCAGTATGTGTGTTCATAATGTCATGATTACAAATTTATTTTGGCCGCCGGGCTTTCACGTGCGTTAGAACAAAACACTCATACTTTATCATCAGCAAATAAGAGCCCTTCTTATGAATTCTATCTTTAGAGAATCGACACTTGGTCAGAGTTATAATGAATAAGGTGGAATCTAAGGTATCGAATAGATCTGCGCCTTTATCAACCAACACAAAAGTGTGGTGAACCATTTATTTTTTTCATGCGCTAAGAATACTTCTCACACAATTCTTTTCTTTCTCGCTATTCTCACCCAGTCACTATGTTAACAATACTTTCTCAAAGAACCATGTTAAAACCTTATATTCCAATCTCCAATACCTTGGAACCTTAGTCCAGTTCAGTAACAATGATGGACGCGCCTAGGGAAAGGTGGAATAGTTGAAGCTTCCAAAAATAGTTAAAATGTATTGCCCCAAATGTGATGCGCACACACCTCATGAGGTGGAAAGAGTCAGGAAGAGGAAGGCCAGTGAGTTTGGCGCGGGACAGAGGAGATTCAGGAGAGTCACTTCAGGTTTTGGAGGTTTTCCGAGACCAAGATATGAGGGGAGGGAAAAACCAACGAAAAGAGTGTCAATCAAGTTCAGATGCACTAAGTGCAAGAAGGCCATAACTGTACCTACAAAGAGGGCCAAGAAATTCGAGATAATAGAGTGATAACATGACTGAGAGAAGTTTTGTAAAATTGAAGAATGCAGGAAACAAATTTATAAAGATAAAGTGTCCAGACTGCAGTAATGAACAGGTTACCTACACTAAAATATCAAGCCCGGTTACATGCCTGATTTGTGGAAATACAATCGCTAGACCGACCGGCGGAACGATAGAAACAACCTCTGAGGTTGTGGAAGACGCTTTATGAAGGATGATTTTCCACAGGTTGGAGACCTTGTAGTTGTTACGATAAAAGAAGTGAAGAATTTCGGTGCAAAGGCAACACTCGAAGAATACAAGGGCAAAGAAGGGTTTATTCATATAGCAGAGGTAGCACGTGGCTGGGTAAAGTACATTCGTGATTACCTCAGGGAGGGCCAGAAAACTGTCTGTAAGGTGCTCAACGTTGATCTGCAGAAAGGAGCTATCGACCTTTCGCTTAAAAGGGTAAACGCACACCAGAAGAGAGAGAAAATTTCTGAGTGGAAGAATAATCAGAAGGCCGCTAAACTTCTAGAGATTGTTGCTACAAATCTAGGAACAACCGTTGAGAAGTGCGAGGAAGAATTTGCAAGGGATCTTGAGGCAAAGTATGGATACATGTACAGGGCATTTGAAGATGCAGCTTCCGACGAAAATTGGCTTCCGGAGGTATCGGCGCCTTGGAAGAAGGCTTTCATGAAGGTAGCAGTTGAAAATGTCACTATTCCTTCTGTTAAGATTGGCGGCTATGTAGAAATGTATTCACTTGCGAGTGACGGCGTGGAAAGGGTTAAGGAAGTCATAGGTGAAAATGACGATGAAAAGATAAAGATCCAGTACGCAGGAGCTCCCAGATACAGGTTACAGGTCATTGATACCGACTACAAATCTGCGGAAGAGAACCTTAAAAATTCTATAGAAGGCATGGAAGCGCGTGCAAAGAAACTCGGCGTCGTGTTTGAGTTTAACAGGTCGACCGGAAAATGAAGTCGACGATCATGAAGTGCCCGAATTGCGGAAAATACACTATGAGTTCTGTGTGCCCCGCATGCGGATCTCAGACATTCTGTGCGCTTCCACCAAGATATTCACCAAATGACAGGTTCCAGAGATTCAGACTGGAGAAATTAGAGGCAAAAAAATGATGGAAAAAATAATAGTAAATAAAATCAAGAGTCCACGCTTGTCAAACCCGGTCTTCGTTGTTGGCCTTCCGGGTATAGGTAACGTCGGAAAGATTGCCGTGGAATACCTTATAGACAAACTTAAGATGATCAGGATGACGGATATCGTAACTCAGTATCTGCCTCCACAGGTTTTCATAAATGAGGAAGGGTTGATTCATCTTGCAAAGAATTCCATTTATTACAAGAAGAGAATAAACAAGAATGATCTGGTCATAGTAACCGGGGACTTCCAGGGAACAACTCAGGAGGGCCAGTATGAGTTATCATATCTTATATTACAGCTGGCACAGGAGATGAAGGCTTCGGCTGTTTATACTCTAGGTGGTTACAGTGTAGGAAAGATCATTGAGCATCCGAGGGTTCTTGGCGCTGTGTCAGACAGGAAGATGCTCGAAGTTCTCAAGGCAGCAGGCGTGGTATTTCCAAAGGGTGAACCTGGCGGTGGCATTGTTGGGTCCGCAGGCCTTGTTTTGGGCCTTGCTACAGAGGTGTTCGAAATGAGTGCCGCCTGCCTCATGGGAGAGACTTCTGGATACTTCGCAGATCCTAGAGGAGCCATAGTCCTGCTGGAAACTCTTTCAAAGCTCCTGTCCACGGATGTTGATCTTCAGGAACTGGAGGAAAGAAGCAAGCAGATTGAAGAAATAACGGGTAAAATGCAGCAGGAAGGGATGCAGCAGAAGCCTCCCGGAAAAGATGACCTCGGATATTTCGGATGATTAAGTTGTCCACAAATTGAAATAAAATACAGTTATCTCTTATTATGACCGACATTATTGGTTCCATAGATAATGCATATCAGGGCAGAATAGGTGTCAGAGTGTACCACCTAATTTTTACAGCAACTACAATGTTCAAGTTCGATGTGATGAACAGGAAAGATTTGAGCCAGTATTACAAAGATTACATAAAACAGAACCCGATAGCCAGATTTGGCCAGAATGGCATGATGGGCCCGTTGGGTAGTTACGAGTATGAGCAGGTAGTAAAGCAATCACATTTTCAGGCTGTTCTTGAGGCAGAAAAAATAGGTCTTGATATCGAGAAGAACCTGGACAAGTATCTATCCGAAAATCCCAAAAATTTAGAAACTGTAGATCTATCCGGTGTAACAAAAGTTTCACTAATACAGGGTAAGGATCTAAGGTTGCCCAAGCTGGTTATTGTATCGGGCTCAGGCGAAGATGAATACAAATTGATGCACAATAACTTTGAGAAGTTAGCCAAACTTGATGATGAAACCATAACACGATACAGGACAGTTCTCGAAAAAGTCTTCGAGGAAAGATTCTCAAGTGAGGATGCACCAGTTTAAGGTGATCCACTTTAAGATAATGTGAGACTCGGTTTCCAGCTCTGATATACATTTGTTATGAAATGATTCGCTGATCCTTGAAATAGGCCATATTTTAAGCATTCTCTCTATATGTGATGCAGGATTTACAATCCAGATGTTGTCAGACAAAAATAAGAAATAATTTAAGCAACAGAAGAATAGTCACCCAATGGCAAATCGACATTATACCATTTCAGAGGGAAAAGAGATCTCAATTTCTGAATTCTTTGAAAAAAACCGGCATATATTGGGGTTTGATTCACCACAAAAAGCACTTTACATGATTGTGAAGGAAGCTCTTGACAATTCGCTCGACGCCTGCGAAGAGCACCAGATACTTCCCGAAATAAGGGTTGCAGTAAGGAGAATGGAACAGGACGAGTTCGAGGTCACTGTTGAGGATAATGGGCCAGGTATTGACAGAAAAGAGGTCCCCAGAGTGTTTGGCCAGCTCTTATACGGCTCAAGGTTTCACTCCTTCAAGCAGTCGAGAGGACAGCAGGGGATAGGAATAACTGCAGCTGTCCTCTATGGCCAGATTACAACCGGAAAGGAGGCTTTCATAAGGACCAGAAAATTGGGAGAAGAGGTTGCGTACGATTTCAAGCTATCCATAAACATCAAGGAAAACCGGGCCAATATAATCGAGGAGAAACCAGTAATCTGGGAAGCACCGCATGGAACAATAATATCTGTTATCGCAAAGGGAAAGTACCAGATCGGAAAGCAGTCAATCTTTGAGTACCTGAAGGAAACAGCTACCGTCAATCCAAATATGAGCATGAGATTTGAAGATCCTGAAGGAAAAATATTCCAGTTCAAGCGTGTTGTGGAAAAGGCTTCTGAACCGGCACGTGCGATAAAACCTTACCCGCTCGGGCTCGAACCTGGAGAAGTGATCACAATGGCGCATGAATCCAGTGCCTCCACTGCAGTAGGATTCCTGTCCGGGGATTTCAGCCGAATCAGCAGGAATTCCGCTGAAGAGATTTGCAAATTTGCAGGAATTGACCCTAACAAGAAACCTTCAGAGATTACGCTCGCCGAGGTGAAGAACATCAGGTCCTCCCTTGACAAGATCAAGATTCTGCCACCTTCCCCGGACTGCCTTTCACCACTCGGGGAAGAGTTCATCAGAAAAGGTCTGAGGAATATTTACGACGAGCTTCACCCTGCGTTCTATTCGAAGCCTGTAATGCGACCTGTTTCTACATACAACGGTAACCCATTTTCTGTCGAGGTTGGTCTTGTGTATGGTGGAGATCTCCCCAATGATGAGCCAGTTAGGGTTGTGAGATATGCAAACAAGGTTCCACTTCTCTATCAACCCGGTGCATGTGCCACTACAAAGGCATTATCCGAATTGGACTGGCGGTCTTATGGCCTGGATCAGAGAAATGGCACGGGAGTCCCATTCGGGCCGATGATTCTTTTCATCCATGTATTCGGTATACGGGTGCCATATACCTCGGAATCAAAGGAGGCAATAGCTCCCGTGGGTGAAATAACCGAGGAGATAAAAGCTGCTCTTAAGTCCGCAGCAAGGACAGTCAAGGGTTTCCTGAACAAGAGGGAAAAGAGGAAGAAGATAAGTGAAAAATTCAGGCTTGTTAGCACAATAATACCGGAAATATCTGAAAAGTCCAGTGCGATCACCGGCCTGGAACCAGTTCCTATAGAACCCGTGCTTTCAAAGGTTGCGAATGTTATCTTCATAAACGAGTCTTTTGAGCCTTCGGATGACGGGATTCGTGTAAAGCTGGTTGTGCATAATTACACGTCAATGCCAAGATCTTTTGACATAATAGCAGATCCACCCATTGGCGACATCGTTGAACAGAAGAACGAATTCAATGTCAGGGATCTGCTGCCTGCCCTCAATGTAACTTTTGAGTTCAGGGTTGCAGTCGAAGCTGGCAGATATCCTGGAACAGACTACTATTTCAGGGGGATAGATCCTGTCTACATAAATGGGGCTGAACCGCTCCCTGCTGACTGGAACATTGCCAAGACAGATGTCGAGGAGGTGACTGAGGATGCCCAGTGAGGCGCCTGATACAGGCAAGAAGCTTGTCGATCTGGTAAGATCTGTATACGATTCGCTCAAGACTGGCGAGGTCCCGGAATTGGTAATGCCATCAAGGAACAGGGATAACATCGTCCTCGATCCAATGTACTCTGTCTGGAGATACGGCGAATCAAAGGTTACAAGAAGCGCAAAATATGTGGATGGTGCGGAATATATACTTAAATCGCTCTACATGATTGAGTTTATTCTGGAGATGATAAAAGGATCCAAGACATCGACCCTCAGGGAGATGTACTATATCTCTGAAGGGTGGAAAAATGGAAAGTTCGGTACCCAGGATGAGTCGGATATCATGGCTGAGGACCTTGAGGTCATCACGTCATTGATGAGGGAAGATTTCCGCCTCAGGCCTGAAGAAAATGGTGCCTCTGTTATTGGGAACCTTACAATTGAAGAGAAGAACAGGAAGGGCGAATTCAAGAGGATCAACTGCAAGGATGATGTTGGCGAAGGCGGCTATAACATTCCATACAACGTTGACCAGGAGAAGCTGAAGATAGTGTCATCCGATGCAGATTTTGTCCTTGCGATAGAAACTGGAGGTATGTTTGACAGGCTCGTTGAAAATGGTTTTGATGAGAGATTCCGGTCAATCCTGGTTCACCTGAAAGGCCAGCCGGCAAGAAGCACCCGCAGGCTTCTCAAGCGCCTTAATGAGGAACAGAACCTTCCAATATATGTGTTCACTGACGGCGATCCCTGGTCATTCAGGATATTCGCTTCTGTTGCCTACGGCGCAATAAAGACTGCACATATTTCACAGCATCTTGCCGTTCCAACTGCCCAGTTTATAGGTATAACAGCAAGCGACATAATGAATTACGATCTTCCAACCGATGTTCTTACTGACAAAGACCAGCAGGCACTTCAGGCTGAGTTGAAAGATCCCAGATTCCTCAATGATTTCTGGAAATCAGAGATAGAGGCGATGCTGAAGATGAACAAGAAGGCAGAGCAGCAAGCTCTAGCCAAATACGGCCTGGATTTCGTTACAGATAAATACCTGCCGGACAAGCTTTCCGGACCAAATGACCTGGGAGAATAAATGTTAAGGGTCGCCGTAGCGCAGATGCAGTCCACGGACGATATAGATCTTAACATAAGAAAGAGCCAGGCCCTTCATGCAGAAGCAGAGAAAGGTTCTGCCAACATGATTGCTTATCCCGAATACCAGTTATATCTCGCAGACTATTCAAAGCGGGATGAGGCTTTGCTATCAGGGAAGAAAATACGGAAAATTTTGCCGGAATTTATTCGGTCGCTGAGAATCCCGGCGCTGATAAACTATCCTGAGGTATATGGTGACAGAATATACAATACATCTGCCTTTGTCAACAATGGAAAAATTCAATGGAAATACAGGAAAATTCACCTTTTCAATGCTTTTTCCAGGCGGGAGGGAGACGTTTTTGCTGCCGGCAGGAAGATCCAACAGGGTGGCAAATTGAATGATGTAAGGTTCTCAACCTTGACATGTTATGACCTTAGGTTTCCGGAACTTTCGAGAATCTTTGCGATTTCAGGTGGTGAATTACTTTTCTACCAGGCAGGATGGTTCAGTGGTGAGAATAAGGCGGATCAGTGGCTTACGCTCCTAAAGGCGACTGCCATACATAATGGCCTTTACGTTGCCGGGGCGGCACAGACCGGAAGCATGTTTACCGGAAATTCGGTGGTATTTGATCCGGATGGAAGAATGATTGCTCATGAAAAGGATGCAGAGGGAGTTATACTGGCAGATGTTTCAAGCGACGCTGTAAAACGGTACAGGATTGATACTGCCGCTATCAGTGCGAGAAGGGATGACGTCTATTTCCTTGGGACACGAAGGAGTTACTGAATATAATCGAGGCCTAGACTATTTTCCTCAGAAAATTGAGCATTTGCTCGGGATCCGGGAGCCTGTATCTTGCAATACTCTCACCGGGACCAACATGAATTGTGATAGCGTCGGGGTTCTCCCTGAATGCATCCTCGTCAGTATTATCGTCTCCAGCAATTAATTTTTTCATGCCATCTGAGTATTGCCGAATGGCAATTCCCTTGTTTATCCCTGGAATTCTCAACTCAATGATTCTCTTTCCGGAATATACAGCCATACCACTTTCTGCAGCCAGTTTGTTAATACGATCTTTAAGGCCGCCAAGATATTCTTGCTGCATCAATCCGGTGTGAAACAGCACGTTTGCACCCTTGTTATAGATCCTGACGCCTAGGAATTCATGCAGGTATTCATCCCTTTTTTCATAAATGTCATCGCATATCCTGACGAATTGCTGGAAGTTTGGGACATTATACCTCAGATCACCCTTCAGGGAGGTCATCGCTCCATGCAGTGCTATGATATTAAAACCATCACCGATGAAATTCAGCATTTCCTGCAGCGATCTCCCAGTAACTATGAACAATCGGTACCTGTCATCGAGTTCCCTGAGCGTATCCATAAGATCGGTGGAAGGTAGCGCGTCCTCAGGATTCAACACGATCGGAACGAGGGTGCCGTCGTAGTCCAGGAAAAAGGCAGGATTCTCCAGCTTTATTTCGTTCACCAGGAGATCAATTGCCGGTTGGTTTTGGCTTATTTGTTTCACCCGGCCGTCTCTTTGAAATCTCTTTCTCTATTCTCGAAAGCCACCATGCAGAGTTTTTTCTCCTGACTACAGCCTTCATGTCCGCAAGCCGGCTTTTTCTCTCTTCTGGATCCATGTTTAGTGCCCTGTAGAGGGAATCAGCCATCTCCTTGATGTCATATGGATTCACTATAATTGCAGATCGGAGATCCGAACTGGCTCCGGCGAATTTTGACAGAATAAGTATGCCCTCCTCGGAGGCAGCCGCAAACTCCTTAGCTACAAGATTCAGGCCATCTATCAGCGGCGTTATGAATGCAATATCCGAGAACCTGTAGTGGTTCTTTAACACATTATCTGAAACTTTCCTGTACATGTATAAAATTGGTGCCCAATCCAAGTCGCTGAATCTTCCGTTAACCCTTCCTATGTTCATCTCAAGCTCCCGCTTCATTGCTATGTAATCACTTACCGTGGTCCTGGAAGGAGTCACCAGCATTACATAGTTGAATTTTCCCTTAAGGTCCGGATGCCTTGAAAGCAGATGTTCAATCGCCAGCACCCTGTTCTTGAGCCCTTTGGTATAGTCCAGCCTGTCAATAGAAAATATTGTCTTCCTTTTTGGATTCGACCTCCTTCTCGTTTCCGAAAGGTTCCATGCACCATAGTACTTATCGTCAATGCCAAGGGGAATCGCAAGCACCTTGTTTCTTATTGTCCATGCGGATCCGAGCAACTGCTCCTGGGTCTCCAGAAAGTTCCTGACAAATATGTCTGTATGGAATGTAATCATGTTAGACGATGTAAGGGATTCAAGAATTTCCCTGGCCTGTGGAAGTATGGAGAAAAACTCCCCGGCCACCCATGGAATGTGCCATGTCATAACTATGAAAGAATCTGGCAGCATCTTTCTGATCATGCCTGGAACCATTGAAAGTTGATAGTCATGGATCCATATAACCGTCTCCCGATCGGCATGCTTAGCAATTTTTTCTGCAAACTTCCTGTTTACCGTAACATAGGTGTCAAAAGCACGATCCTCGGTTTTTATCTTTTCCCTGAAATAGTGGAACAGCGGCCAGAGCGTGCCATTGGAGAAATCATCATAAAAACCCCTCTTCTCATGTGAGCCAAGGAGAACGCGCGATACGTGGTATCCATCAACCTTCTCTTCCTGATAGTACGAATCGGAAGACCCGTCGCCCCAGCAGACCCAGGTGCCTCCTGAATCATTCATCAGTCTTCGTAAACTTGATGCGACACCACCGGCGTTCTGCTTAACTACATCCTTCCCATCTATCCTGTCGTGAGAAAAAGGTGCCCTGGCGGTTGCAACGATATATTTCATTCTATTGGATTAGCCAATCATATATAATCCTGAGGTTAAGTTAAATGATGATTTTTCCTAATATGTTAGTATGAATATTTATTATTGTTACATTAATCATTGGTTGATATAAATGAAACTAACAAATAATGTTACTTTACTGGTAACTGTTATAATGATTGTTGCCGCTGGAATTGGCGTCGGCTTCATGATAACCGGCAGCGTTGGCCAGAATCATGGGTCCTCTACATCCTCCGTATATGATTTGAACCTTGTAATAACAACAAACAACTATTACAACAACTCTACGGGAGATCAACCTGCTTACTTCGTACTTGGACAGAACGGTCTTGAATCTTCAGCTAACATATCAATCCCGGCATTTACCCTGATAGATCTAACAATATTCAACTATGACAACGGGAACGGAAGCATCGCTGGTCCTCAGTATGCCAATGTAACAGGTACAGTCGGCGGAACGGAAACATACTTCAACAACACATTGATGAACGCAACTGACCCTTCCAACACAATCAACATAAACGGATCAATAACAGCCAGGAATGTATCTGAATCTCTGATTGCGCATACATTCACTATACTCAGCACAACGGGCAGCGTCCTGGTGAACATTCCAGTGCCGGTATGCAGTGTGGTTCATGCATTATTCTACATAAACCAGACTGGCACATTCAACTGGCAGTGTGAAGTGGACTGCGGTTCCGGACCAACAGGGTGGAGCGGGGCAATGGCTACACCTGGCTGGATGATGGGATCTATAAAAGTGTCACTCTAAACCATTTTTATAATTTCATTTTTCTCCTTCATATAAAGGAATTTTTGTTCTTTTTAAGGCATTAATGCTGATCCCATACAACCTTGGCATAACATTATTTTCTGATATGAATGCAAGGGCGCTTATACTCAGGATTCGGGTCTTTTATTAGATGAAATCAGTCAGAAGCGTGCCAAGCTTTTCTATATATACCTCGGTCCTGTCTCCGGGTTTAATCCAGACTCTCTTCTCGAGCGGGTACCCGATAATAACTCCTCCAGGAGTTCCGGTTAGGATTACATCACCAGGATTCAATGGAAAATACCTTGTTATGTAACTGACAAGATAATCGGCAGAAAAGATCATGTTCTCTGTGTTAGATGTCTGTCTCAATTCATTATTCAGCTTCAACGATATGTCCAGTTTTTGTGGATCTGTTATTTCATCTGCCGTCGTGATGTACGGTCCGATTGGGGCGAATCCCGGGAGTGTTTTTCCAAGAAGAAACTGTGAAGTCAGGAATTGGAGGTCCCTTGCAGAAAGATCATTTGCCGGGCAATATCCAAAGATATAGCTGCGAGCGTCTTCTTGCTTGACATGAAATGCTTTCTTCCCCATTATCACAGCCATCTCGGCCTCATAGTCCATGTTGAGGACGGTTTCAGGTATAATGACCTTCTGGCGGTGTCCTATAACGGCATCCGAATATTTGCTGAAAAGAACTGGATTTCCTTTCAGCTCCGTATTGGTTTCATCGGCATGCTGGCGGTAGTTGAAACCAACGCCAACTATCTTGTCCGGATGCATTACGCATGGAAGAAATTCAATGTCTTTATCAGTTTTTAGAGAAAGCTCGTAAGAAACCTCATCTCTTTTAAGCGATTCAAGCAGGTTGTAGTTTAAGATTACGTTTTCGGTTGAACATGAGTTGATCTCTCTTTTTATATCGTAAGGAAGTGAGGAATAGAGTAAGATCTCCTCGTCTAGTTTTCGCGCAAGAAATGTGTGTTTTTTATATCTGACATTTGCAATTTTCAAGCTTCAGTTTATTCTGAAAGCATATAACTATGTTGCCTTCATTCAGTAAAATACCTGACAGGATAATTTAGACAAAGCTTTAATCATAATAGATTATGAAGATTTATGGCAGAATGGTATGACTCAGGTGAGAAGTGGTATCCGAGTGAATATGGGGAGAACGATGAATTAGGTTCATATAATAATGTTACACCGGATAAAGTACTTAAGGCAATTTCATTGGTAAAAAAGGGCAGGATATTGGACCTGAGTCACGAGATATACAACGGCATGCCTGGAAGGCAGACCGCACATGGACCATTTTTCTATCTCCTGTCACAAAGGGTTTATGATAACAGGCCTCCATTCAGAGCACCTACCAAGAATAAGTTTGGTGCTTCTCTTTGCCGGATGGAGATGGTAGATCACCTCGCCACACACCTGGACTCACTGAATCACATAGCATTCGAAAATAAATTCTACAATGGAATTGATGCATTTGACGTTTCAACTACCTATGGAACATCAAAATTAGGCATTGATACCACCCCATCGCTTGTGACAAAAGGAATTGCAGTTGATGCAACAGGTGGCCGGGATATAATGGACCAAGGAGAACCAATCTCTCTAGTATATGTGAAGGAATATCTGAAGGAACGGCATATAGAAGTGGAAAATGGAGATGCAATTTTCTTTTATACAGGTGTAGGTCAGTTGTGGCACGACCCACCAAAGTATAATGACTATTTTGAAAACTCACCGGGTATAGGAGTAGATCTGGCAAAATGGCTTGCAAGCAAGAAAGTTTCCGTAACTGGCAGCGATGCACCAGCAACGGAAGTTTCACCGCCTGAGCTTGTAAATACAAGACTTCCTGTTCACCAGTATCTTATCACACTGCACGGAATCAGGTTGGTCGACAACATAAACCTGAATGAACTCATAAAGGAGAATGTGCCGGAGTTCATGTTTACTCTGTCTCCACTTAAAATACGAGGTGCTACTGCCTCGCCTGTATCTCCCATGGCCATTTTTTAGTGCACTTTTGTTATTTTTTTCGTTCTCAAGAATAGGACTGGCGAAAAAATTCGAAAATTTAATGCTTTTTTTGTTTTATACAAAGAAGTTACGGCGCTACAGCATCTGCTCCCAAATTCCTGTTTTTCTTATCTTTTAGGTGCAAGTAAATTATTTTAGGTGTATGTTGACTTTAGTTGCAAAGCTGGCGCAACACGCTTTTACGACTATTTTTGACAAGTTAAAAACTCAGCATTATATGAAGGATAATTGTTATAATTAGCTAAGCGCTAAAAAGTATGAATTCGAATATTTTTTACTCCCAGACGGGATACCGTAATATGGCAAGAAAGAAGATTTCTGTAATTGGCGCTGGAAATGTTGGTGCATCT
>JAMCPG010000058.1 GCA_023379845.1 Thermoplasmatota archaeon | reverse complement strand
AAAAGGGAATGGAGATGCTAATGAAAGATTCACTTCCCAATACTCCGTATACGCCGGAATTCATGGAACAGGCGTATTCGTCAAGGAGAAGTTCCAGTATGATCTAACGGTCTATGTCCGCCATAGGCTTACACACTGCATATAGAAGAAAAATCAACTAAATCTAGACGATGTTGTTTATTGGCTTTTTTTATGTCAGTCATAAAATTCAGAGCGGAAAAAATCTATTTGCGCCATATTGCAATATAGTACTTGACCTCAAAATAAATGGCAGCCAGGACAAGAGCGAAGTATATAAGAATAATTAATACGGCAACCTTAGTTGAATCTTCTGGAGGCACAATTGTTATGCTGAGCTGCGGCGAAAAGAAACTGGCTGGAACAAAGCTCAATACTTGGGGAATTACGATTGCGTCAAGAAATAGGGAGCCGACGATGTAAAATCCCTTCGTCAAATCCCCAAATATATATTTGTAAATTTTCTTCCTCGTCATATCTTTGGAAGAAACTTCCTGAAGCTCAAGTTTGTCGACAATTTCTATTTTACTCATCCGTCTCCTTCAGCGAAGGTTCCAATTGTTCATTGGCATCCGATACCTGTGGTTTTTCATAAATAAGGCAAGAAACAAAGTGGTCTTTGCTATACTCCAGCAGAGATGGAGTGTCGTATTGCATCAATGCGATCTGTATCAGATTATCTGCAATAAAAGAAGTCTTTCTAATAGCACCAAATTTGGTTCCTTCTTTCCTGGATCTTTCCTTGTTTATTAGTGAGTTCAGAAGGTCAAGAACACCTTGTTTGTCTGCTGCTCCCTGTGTGAGCATCATATCCATGGTCAACCTTGAATTATCCACTACCACTTTTGAAACCTCGGGGAAATCGCGCGCTTGAGGATTTCTTGTCCTGTCAAACATTTCTGTTACTGCAGCGGCAAGGTCCTTGGGCGACCAACCACAGTTAACCATGACTTCCTTGCATCTTGTGTGGAAATGGCAACCAAGCGGTGGATTGGCAGGAGATGGCATTTCTCCTTCGAGTTCTATCACTTCCTTCTTTGTTCTTGGGTCATGGCTCGGTATTGCGGAGAATAATGCCTTTGTGTAAGGGTGCAGCATATCCTTGAAGATTTTGCCGGTGCTTGTAAGTTCTACGATCTTCCCAAGGTACATCACAGCGACCCTGTCAGACATAATCTCGACAACGTTCAAATGATGCGATATAAAGATGGATGCGATATTCATCTCTCTCTGGACCTGGCTCAGCATGTTTAGTATCTGCGCCTGCACAGAGACGTCAAGAGCAGAGGTTGGCTCATCAAGAATGAGAAGCTTTGGCTTGATGCTAATCGCTCTTGCAATGCCAATCCTCTGTCTTTGGCCTCCGCTGAATTCATGCGGGAACCTGTAAAGATGATCTTCGCTGAGACCAATCTTGTCTATTAGCTCATATAACCTGTCATGGATCTGTTGCTCACCCATGTCCGTCAGTAGTCTCATTGGCTCTGAAATGATATCCTTGACAAGCTTTCTCGGATCAAGAGAACTGAATGGATCTTGAAATACAGGTTGCATTTTCATTCTAATTTTCTTTAGTTCCCTCCTGGGTATACGAGTGAGAGAATACGTGGATCGTAATGGCTCAAGATCATCAAGAACCGATGTTAAATCCTTTTTGGAAGAGTGATCATCTTTAGAATTTTGAAGTGAATATGCTTTTTCCTCAAGATCTATTATCTTATTCATCAACGATGGCTCAAGATCAAAATATATGTTCCCCTCGGTCGCTGGAACCAACTGAAGAATCGTCCTACCCAGGGTAGTTTTTCCGCAACCGGTTTCCCCGACCACTCCAATGGTTTCCCCACGATTCAGCTTGAAAGTTACATCATCAACCGCCCTGATCTTCCCCACAGTCCTGAACATGGAAGATATATCGAAAAACTTCTTCAAATGTGATACATACAAAAGTGGTGCATTGCGCTGATCTATTGTGCCCATCATTCTTCAACCTCCGATGAATACAGGAAACAGGCTACTTTTCTTTGTGTCTCCAGTTCTACAAACTTGGGCTTCGATTTAGAGCATATTTCCATTGCAAAGCTGCACCTTGGATGGAACCTGCAGCCACTGGGTGGAGTAATGAGGTTAGGGACTGATCCCGGGATCGTATGCAGATTAATTCCCGCCTCTGTCTTTACCTGGGGCGTTGGTATGGCTCCAAGGAGACCAACTGTATAAGGGTGTTTAGGAGAATCAAAAATATCAAGCACTTCTCCCTGTTCAACTATGCTTCCGGCGTACATCACTGCGACTCTATTACACATTTCAGCGATAACTGCAAGGTCATGAGTTATAAATAATATAGAAGCTCCAATAAGCTGGTTTAGGTTTCTAAGCAGCTTGAGTATCTGAGCCTGGGTAGTGACATCCAAGGCAGTAGTAGGCTCGTCAGCAATCAAAAGCTTTGGATCTGAAGCCAGTGCTATAGCAATCATAAGTCTCTGTTGCATACCGCCGCTCAATTCGTGAGGATAAGACCTCATTATCCTTTCAGGATCGGGGAGGCTGACAAGAGACAGAAGTTCTTTCGCCCTCCTGTTAGCTTCCATCTTGAAAGCCTTCTCCACCTTTTTTCCGGTAAATATCCTCTTCAATGAATATGACCTGAACCTGGCTCCGCTGGTAATCCTCAGCTTGACTTCTTCCGCACCAATTGATCTGATTAGCTCTTTATCGTTTTCCTCAGTCGCTGCAAAACGCTTGATCTCAAAAGTTTCCATCCTTTCCCTGTAATCATAATAATCCCTTGCCTCTATCAGGCTGGCCTTATCGACCAGAGTAAGACCTCCTTTTATCAAGGAAACTATCTCATTCTCGATTTCTTTTGGGTCTGTGTAATTTTTGAAGATTGAATTGATCTGTGTTTCCAGATCCACAAGCGCATTCTTTCTGCACCATTTGTTAAGAATAGATTTTGTCTCGTCCTTGTTGTTGAATACATCATCCACGACAAGCTTGACGTCATCGAGGGAGAGGTTTGCTCTGTTGATAAGTGAATCTGCTATAGCCTTCTTATTATGCAGAAGAATGTTTTCTGTTATCTGGTCACCAGCCCTGAGAACTGGATTCAAAGCTAGAGAGGGCTCCTGGAAAATCATTCCAGCTTTCTTTCCTCTGATCTTTGAGAGCATGAAATTATGCTTCTTTATTGCCCGCTTATTCCTCTTGATTTTTACATCAGTCTCGCTTCTTACTCTTATCTTTGCAAGATCCTTTATGTCGCTGAAAATGTTGAAGCCGTCAATCTCAACTCTGCCATTGACGACTCGTCCCGGTGGATCTTGCACGAGATCCATTATAGAGAGGGCAGTAACACTTTTCCCGCATCCACTCTCACCTACCATCCCAAATATTTCTCCTCTTCGTATAGAGAAATTTATTTTGTCCAATGCCTTTACAATACCTCTAGAAGTGTAAAAATTCGTTACGAGATCGGTAACCTTAAGGTAATCTTCTTCATTTGTAACCTTGTTTTTGTTCTGTTTATCTTCTACGTTTTGGATCGAGTACATCTCTTAAACCATCCCCCATTAAATTGACCGCTACGGTGAATACAAGAAGAAACAATTATCGTTAGCCCAATAAGCGTAGGTATCATCAAAAGTAGTCTTCTCATAATAAAACATCTGAGTTCCATGAATACTCCGCGATAAACTAATGAAAAAGATGTTTATAACACTTAGGATATTTTCTATGGCGGACATAGACCGTTAGATCATACTGGAACTTCTCCTTGACGAATACGCCTGTTCCATGAATTCCGGCGTATACGGAGTATTGGGAAGTGAATCTTTCATTAGCATCTCCATTCCCTTTT
>JAMCPG010000057.1 GCA_023379845.1 Thermoplasmatota archaeon | reverse complement strand
CGGGGCAATTGGTGCCACTATAACTGCATATGTGAATTCATCCCATGAAGTCATCCATGCCAGAAGAAAAGCAACAAGAATAGCTATCTTGTTCAGTGGTAACAGGAGCCTTGAAAAGGCGGTTCTAAAGTTGGCGCCATCCACCCTTGCCTGATTCTCTAGATCTTTTGGCAATGACCTGAAACCACCAAGTATGACGAAGACAGTGAGCGGGAGCACTACAAGCTCCTGTGCGAATGCGACGGAAAATACTACAAATGGAGAGGTATTCTGTATTCCAAGGCGAATAAAATCGCTTGCAATAGGTATTGCTATGACCAGGCCCGGCATCATGTTAACGAGAAACAGAAGAACAATGATTTTGTTCGATACCCTCGCCGTTATTTTAGATAAGCCATAGGCAGCCGGAATTCCCAGTCCAAGTCCAAGGAAACCAACAATAAATGCAACTTCAAGGCTTCTAAGCAGCGATCCAACGAGCCCGTTGCTTGGTGTGTCGAAAGATGAGATAACATTAGAAAGCGTAAATGATTGCAGGATCAAAGTCGGATACTTTGCATATACCGACAGGTTCTTTGGTTGAAATGCGGTCAGGATAAGTATCCATATGGGAAAGACGAATACTACCGTAAGAATAATAGCTGATATGTAAAGAAGAATCATGCCGATCTTGATCTTACTTTGCATATTTTGGACCTCCTCCTAGTGCGAGAACAACGGCTGCATATATCATAATTATAACAAGCAGAATAACGGAAGCCGAATAGGCGAAACCGACATTAAGCACACTTTCATAGTTGGAATATATCAATGTATTCATAAAGGAAGGAGTGTACCCTACCAGGACAAGCGGCAAGGCAAATATATTGAATTCTGAAACGCCCCTGATAAGGAGGGCTATGCCCATAAGAGGTGCAATTGCAGGAAGCGTTATGTGCAGAAATCTTTTAAAAGGTCCAGCCCCATCCACGTACGCAGCTTCGTACATGGATGGAGAAATAGAGGAGAGACCACCAAACAGGATAAGAGCAATCAAAGGGGTATTTTTCCAGAAATCAGAGAACATGACGATGCCTAGTTCGGATGTTGTTGTGGCATGCCAGTTGACCGTTTGTCCAAAAAGGATCAGGAATGAATTTGCATAACCTCCTATGGCCTTGAAAATTTCACTGAACACCCATGCGCTTACTACAGTGGAAATTCCAAAAGGAATGATAACGATGGTGGAGAATATCCTGTTCCCCTTGAAAGGCTTGATCATAATCATGGCAACAGCAAGTGCGAACATCAACTGTATGAGCAAGGCGCCAACGCTAACTATCAGCGTGTCTATAAGTGCCGGATATAGATTCTCCCCTGGCAGCCCGGTATAGTTGGCAAGAGAAAACTTATCCTTCACGATAAAGCTCTCATATACCACGTTAATCGCTGGATAGAAAGACAGGCTAATAACGTAAATAACTGCCGGCAATGCGAATAGAAAGTATACGAGATTTTTTTTAAGTGCGGCCCGATAACTTCTCGATAACATTTCACTGTTATTCGCGTTAATTTGCATAATAACCTTATTTATCGTATCCTACTTAAATATTTGCGAAGCGAAGCCATGTTGTCTTATGGCTCAGGAGAAGTATTAAAGTATGACCTCCCTTGGATTGTACATCGACACTTTAAGGTGGAAATGATTATTTCACTCAGAGAAATATGCGTTCATGAAGGCCTGTATCATCAGCATCGGCAATGAGCTTCTTCGTGGAAAGACGGTAAATACTAATGCTTCTGATTTTGGCATGAAGCTCACACTATGCGGATATGATGTTGTCAGGGGTTTTACTGTGATGGATGACCCAAAGGAAATTGCATGGGCATTGGAAGTGGGTATGGAATCCGCTGATCTTGTTTTGACAACAGGTGGCCTGGGGCCAACTTTTGATGACATGACGGTAGAATCAATAAGCAAGGCTCTCGGCATCCCCTTAATAATGGATTCAGAAACGTCTGATAGGTTGAGGAAACGCTATAAAATGCTGGGGCTTGAGCCAACTCCAGAAAGATTGAAGATGGCAATGATACCTCGTGGAAGCAAAGCGCTTTACAACCCCGTAGGAGCCGCACCAGGCATCATGCTGAGCGATCACGACAAGACAATTATAATTCTTCCCGGAGTACCTGAAGAAGCCAACGCAATTCTTGACTCAATTATGGATATTATACGTATCAAGGGAGTTGAATATTACTCGGAGAGCAGGTATCTGAAGGGAGTGATGGAGAGCTCGCTCGTTCCTATTGTAAACAAGGTTATGAAAAAAATGAACTCGAAAGTCTATATTAAGAGTCATCCAAGGCACAGTGAAACAGGTAACCCGGCAGTTGAGCTTGAAATACTTGCAAGGTCAGATAAAGCAGATCATGCCAAGGATCTCGTGGAAAAAGCTTTTGACATGGTATTTGGAGAGTTGAATGAAGTGAAAAAGTGATTATGAAATATTTCCATGCTTCACGGCCGAATGATTATGCAGGGTCTATTTCTTGTTGCTCTCTGCTTTTTTTATATCGCTCTTCCGCTTAAATTCATCAAATGTGAACATAGTCTCAGCCCAGTTAACAAAGCAATCGAAAAGTATGCTTTTCTTTTCCGCTTCTACTACATCTGTCATGATATCACTGCTTCAGCACCCTGTCAAAGAAACTTATTGTCCTGTTCCAGGCATCGAGTGCCGCATCCTGTTTGTAGGTAGGCCTGAGGTCATTAAAGAAGGCATGCTGCGCCTTCTCATATATCTTAAGTTCTATCTCTTTCCTGGAATCGGTGAATGCCTTAACCATAGACGGGATGCCCTCATTTACTCGTGGGTCCTCGCCTGCATAACTAGCGATAATCTTACCCTCTATCTTTGAAACGGATGAAACTGGATCTGGATTTGCGCCATAGAACACCGAGGTAGCCATGATCGGCGATTCCGTAGCGAGTTGGAAAACCAGTCCTCCGCCGAGACAGAAACCGATTGAACCTATCTTATTCCCATCGGACGAAGCCTGCTTAGCCACATGGTTCCGCAGGGCAATGAGGTCCTTTATCATGACCTTTGTTGTTTCGTCTCTGGACTCAAATATCTGCTTGATAATGGATCTTTCATCTTCGGAAGCCGAAGAAAGAGCACTGCTCATTCCTTCCGGACTCCATCTCTTATTTTCCGGTATAGAGAAAAAAATCTTCATTGCACTTTCAATGTTCTTTGACGAAAAATGCTTGCCAAACCTGGAAAAGAGATGTGGAGCATAAGCATTATAGCCTTCAGCTGCAAACCTGTCAGCGATGCTCCTGATATTTTTTTCTAGTCCCCATATTTCATGCACCACTATAACTGAAGGATGACGCTTTCCATCACTGTGCGTAACCTGGTACATCTCAATTTCCTTTCCGTCATATCCCGCAAAATGTCCCTCTTTTCTTTCAGGATTCATGCGTTGACAAGACTATATTTTATAAAAAATTATGGTGAAATTATGGTGACATAGGAAAGCGTTTATCAAGAAATTAACTGACAAACAAATACGACTTACATCTTGTCGAAACCTCGCTATATGAGGTATCTTTATCTTAGATACTGTTGTACAGCATCAAATCGCTTCAGGGCTAAAACGCCTGAAGAGCAAAAACCTATATGCAGGATTCCCGTCACCACCTTAGCATGACATTAACATATCCATCATTCCTTGACCCGTATAAGACTGAGATCCTTCTGGTAGCCATCTTCTTTGATGGTCTGCTCCTCGGTATAGCAATTCGTTTTGGGGTAAAGTCGCTCATTCTTGTCATTATTGCCGTTGCCTTGGCTGCTTTTCTTGGTATAAGTTTTATTCCGGCAATTTCCGTAACAAGCATTTACAACAACATATACGCTTATGTGACGACGGCAAAGTATGGAGCCCTTACCCTGACGGGAACCGTGATTGCTTTCATAATAGGTCTCATCGCAGGAATTCTTGGATTCGCAAAGAAATAGATAATTATTTTATATCATCTTCCAACCTGGATTTCAGATCGTAGTATTCCTTCCAAAGCTTTTCGGGGAATCTCTCTTCAAACATTTCGAAGAATGGCTTCAATGCTTCCAGTTCTTCAAGATATCCCTTTGAGTCTACGTCAAGGATGCTTTTCATCGTTGCACTGTCGAAACCAAACTGCTCGAAATACTCAGGTTTCGGAATATATCCAATCGGTGTCTTGACCCTATCTGTAGTCTTCCCGGCAACCTCGTCAAGGATCCAGCGCACCACATACATGTTATTGGAATAGCCGGGCCAGATGAAATTTCCGTTTACATCCTTGCGGAACCAGTTCACGCTGAAGACCTTTGGCTTCTTTGAGAGCTTGGCACCCATGTCAATGTGATGCTGGAAATAGTCGCCCATATTATACGAGAGGAAGGGCCTGTTAGCCATCGGATCGTTACGAAGTATGCCTGCCTTGAATTCGGCAGCTGAAGTCGTTTCAACCCTCTGCATTGCACCAAGAAGAACCCCATGTTCCCAGCTGAAAGTCTCGTAAACAAGAGGAACCAGCTTCGCCCTTCTTCCGCCATACAGGAATGCGCTGACCGGAGCACCAGCCGGGTCATCATATCGTTCAGAGAGATAGGGGTACTGCCTGATTGATGAGGTGAAGCGAGAATTTGGATGAGCGGTGAACCCTGTTCCATTGTATTTCTTACCTGTCCAGTCTATTAGTTCCCCCTTTGGCTTAGGCAGACCATCCCAGTATGGTCGCATTTCAGAATCGATGGCAACATTAGTGAAAATCGTGTCATGCGAAATTGTCTTCATTGCGTTCGGGTTGGTCTCATAGTTGGTATGTGGAGCAACACCGAACATTCCAGCTTCAGGATTGATAGCATTGAACATGCCGTCGTGATTAAACAACCATATTATGTCGTCACTGATCAGGGAGGTCTTCCATCCCTGTTGCTTGAGCTTCTCAGGAGGATCAAGCATTGAGAGGTTTGTCTTACCGCTTGCAGAAGGAAATGCTGCTGATATGAAAACCTCTTTCCCATCTGGCGATCTGACGCCAATCATCATCATGTGTTCTGCAAGCCATCCCTCTTTCCTTGCCCTGTTCGAGGCGATCCTGAGTGCATGGCATTTCTTGCTTAAAAGGGCATTTCCACCGTAGTTTGAATTAACGCTTATTATCAGTCCATTTCCTTCATTCTCATCCGGGAAATGACAAATATACTTGTTCTTTGGATCCAAATTCTTGGTTGAGTGTATTCCGAAAACAAAGCTTCCTGATTTTGCAATGTCCTCAGCTGCATCTTCTCCGCACCTGACCATAAGGAGCAGGCTGACCACAACGTATCTGCTGTCAGTCACCTGGATTCCGGCCTGACCATATTTGGATCCCTTTGGTCCGAGCCAGTAGGGAATAACATACATTGTTTTACCCTTGAGTGATGCATGCAGTAACTGAAACAGCTTGCTCATTGCCTCATCAGTATGTATCCAGTTATTTGTCGGCCCGACATCATCTTTGCTACCTGATGTGCAGATATAGGTATCTTTCTCGGACCTGGCGACATCGTTTGGATCACTTCTGTATAGGTATGAATTCGGGTACTCCGGGTTTATGGGTATCAGTATACCCTCCCTGACAAGCGCAGACACAAGTCTCTCCTTCGTCGCTTCAATATCAGAGACTACAAAGATTTCTGACGGCTCCAGCAACCTGGCCGCCTCTGCCACCGACTCCTTGAAACGTTCCGCCACTTCCTTGTTCGTCTCTTCCAGTTTCTGATAAAATACATTTTCTGTCAGTTCTTCGCCGAACTTTCGTGAAATGACGAACTCCTTCTCCGCTTCGGAAATATCATATATTCCTAACATTTCAATGGCATATTTACTAAACCTGATTAATACTTTCGGTTCGTCAATCGTCGATTCTCACTCAGGAATGAGCTTATAGAGATTCTGCATTGCTTTGCAGCTCTCGCATTCTTCCAGTGGCTCAGGTGGATCAGGTAGTTGAATGATCCTGTCGGCCGATTCCAGTAGTCGGAAGACCTGGAATTCATTCTGTTTTATCGTATGCACGAAAGGTTGAAGGTTCAGTTTAAGATAAACTGGTTCCAACCCTTGATTGCTAATATTTTCGGCAATGCTTTCATCTCCCGTCAGGGGTTCAAGGTAGATCAGCAGCAGTGAATTCAAAGGTTTAAAGCCAGCTGCCCTTGCCATCGCGGCATAGGCCCTTACCTGGGCCTCATAAAGAGGAAGCATTGATCGCTGCGCCTCGGTGAATCTTGCCGTTTTATAATCGACTATGGAGTAGCTAGCATCATTGTTCAGGAATATCGCATCAGGAACTCCTGTCAAAAAGACAGTTCCATTTGAATAGTCATGTCTTAGATCAGGAATCCTTTCCTTAAGAACCTTGGATGCATTGGTCAATTCAGGTATTATCTTTGCTATGCCCCCAGAACCAAGAAGCTTTTCGATATACCTCTTCGTGTATGCATCAATACTAGAGAATATTCCGGGAGGTGGAGTTCTGAACGGCACTTTGTTGCCAAGCTTCATTCTTATCCAGAAGCAGCGTGGGCAGAAGGCGGCCAGGTTGCTGGAGCTTATAACCTTCGCTGAAAGCCTGCTGCCTTGTACATTCATGAATACATGACATGAGATCATATTTAAATAATAATATGCTGATCAGAAAAGATGGCAATTGCGAGGATCGACATTATCGGAAACATTAACGATCGCATGGAAAATCGTATAGTTCCGATATTAAATTATGTTCAAGTCAAGAAAAAATATCGGGCAGTTATCATATACATAAATTCCCCGGGCGGGAGCGCCTCAAGCTCTGAAACCATAGCCAGGAAGGTACAGGAGCTTTCAAAAAGGAAACCAGTACATGCAGTTATTTCAGGAACCGGGGCATCTGGCAGCTACTGGATAGCCGCTTCTTGTGACAGGATATACGCGTCTGGAACATCGATAGTGGGGTCAGTTGGGATTATAAGCATATTGCCATCATTCAAGGGACTTATGGACAAGCTAGGCGTGAAGGTTGACATTGCCAAAGTTGGTGAATTCAAAAGCCTTTTGTCTCCATTCGAAGAACGTGACCAGCAAGCAATTGAACATATGAATAGCACGCTGGTTGATCTTTTCGAGGGTTTTAGAAATGACATCATACGTTTGAGGCACATATCCGATGACAAAGTCACATCGGTCATAAACGGAGACGTTTTCTCTTCAAAGAAGGGTCTTGAACTGGGTCTTATAGATGCAATCGGTGACACGGGGGATGCTCTTTCTTACTTGAAGGAAAAGTTCCAGATCTCAGGCAAGGTCAGAAATCTTTCCCCCAGGCCACCTTTTATTTCCAGGTATCTTAACGGTGCAGTATCAAGTGCAATCAACTTTATTTTTCAGGAGTGACTGCTCTGCTCCACTCTTATAAAGTTGCAATAATTTTTTTTGCAATATTGGAGAACAATTTAGAAAAATCATTACCCTTCCCATGACCAAGATTAATGGATAAAGATAATAACCTGTTTTTCATCAATATTTGATGAACAAGAAGAGCCTCGTCCTGCTGGTCATCATAATATTACTGCTGGGCTGGCTTGTCGCTTCTTCAGTCACAACTTTCCAGGAACTGGCTGTTGGAAAGACGCAGAGCACAAGCCCCGGTGGGAAAGGTACCGGTTCAACTACAGGAGGAAGTGGCCCAGGTTCAGGTTCAGGCTCTGGAGGTGGCGGAGGCGGAGGTTTCGGTTTTTCTGGGCTCTCTTTTAATGGCTTTCCATTCTCACTCAATTTTTCAGGTATTTTCCACTTTCCTTCATTGAATTTTCCTCATTTCAATATTAGCTACAATTTCTCAAACTTTAGATTCCCTTTTAATCTTTCATCCCTGGGATCACTTTTCGGCCTCGGTTCGGGCAAAGGCGGAAATAGCGGGAATGGAGGATCTGGAGGACCAGGAGGACCAGGTGGATCATCTGGCAACACAGGAAAAGGAGGCACAGGTCAAGGCAAAGGAGGTCAGGTAAACCCGATCCTGCCAATAATATTGAATCCAATCATACTGATCATAATTGTCGCCATAGTTTCTGTCGTGCTCGCATTCACTGTCGTAAACCAGGCTCGGAAAAACCGGGATGCATCATCGCGTAAGGAGGATCAGGAGGAAATACTAGAAGCTGTGATTGTGCCTGAACAGGTGAAGGATGCCACAATGAGCCGCGAGGAACTCATGGACCTCCAGCATGGGGAGGTGATCGCAGGCATCTCCGGATGGAAGTCTATCAGAGGACTTCTGCATCCTCCCATACCAAGTGATCTGCCGCTTATATGGCAGAAAAGTGACACTCTAAACATGAAGGTGGAGGAAGGATCATACCTTACCTTGCCGGCTGGTTTAAAACAAAACGCAGAAGGTGTGTATGCATTAAGGCTCCAGGAGCGCTGCAACCTTGTCAAGGCTGTTAGTGAGGACGAAGAGGATTCTCTCCTGATTAGGGCTATCGATTATTCTGAGGACGTAAGAAGATTCTTCCTGCTAAACTTCGTGAACTATAACACTCAGGCTCAGCCAAGCATGACTGCAAGGGAGATTATAGCTAAGATGAAGCCTATTGGATCAATTTCTGGAACATCCAGCTACGACGAGATAGTATCTGCCTATGAACGCAGCTTTTACGGATACAAGAAGATAAGGCGGGACGACTTTGAGAATTTTCTCAGGGGCTTATCCAAGCTGGACGATCCAAAAATAATCATATGTGCGGGGAATTAATTTGGCATTGAAAGGACGATCAAGGACACTTATTGCATCCAGTCTGAAGTATTTCATTGGCATCATTGTCCTCATATTTGTCATACCTCCTGTTCTCTTCCTTCTTTACAGGAATTCAATCCTGTCGGACCTGATAGCGCTGTTTCTGTTTCCGCTGATCATATCATACTTCGGCAGGGTGGCTTCAATTTACGGTTTCACTGGATCGGGGAGGTTTCTGCAGATAATTTTCGCTTCGTCAGTATACGAGGCGCTCTTTCTGGAAACGCTATTTGTAACTTATGGCTCTGTTACTGGTTTTTCCTCCTATGCTATCTACATTACACCGATATTCATATTGCTGCTTTCGTTCTCAATTTCTTATTATGGTTACAAGGTGTTGATAGATGGAAACCATCTTTCAACCGGTCTTTACGCCTCCAAAATCTCAAAGTATTTTTTCGCGCTATCCTTAGGAATATTCTTCTCTTACGCACCACTGATTCACTATATCTCACCAGTTTTTTATGCTGTATTCCTGGCAGGAATCATGATTGACACCTGGGTTTTCTACTATGATACACCCAGGAGTTCAGGACTGAAGAGGCTTGCCTCTTATATGAAGGCAAACGGTTCAAAGTGGGTTGGCCTCGTAGCTTTGCTTGCACTATTCTATGCCGTAATCCTGATTCCAAAATCAGCTTACATAAACAGCATCATTGTGATAGGCTTTATAATGCTCCTTGGCCTTGGAGTATTCTATTTAATCATGAAACTGTACGTCCTGACTTCCAGGTTCATAGACACAGTTACTTACAAGGTTTACAAGAAATTTGAGTATAAGGATGACGTTGTTGTTAATCCGGACATGAATTTCCTGCTTGAAGCGATAAAACAGTTTGTAATCAAGGGCGACAGCGGAAGACTCCTGATTGCGCTCTCCTCCCTCATGACGAGAAATGAGAAGACGTATGCAGAGATAGAAAGTACACTTCGCCCTATAACCAGTTACAAACCGCGTGATACGCAAATTTATGGTTTCATCAACTTGAAGAAGATAATCGAGGCACAGATCTCAGTGAGAAATGATATAGTAAAGAAGGTTATAGCGCAATTATCTATAACAGGGGAAAACGAAACATGGAAAAGCAAAGCGAATCCGGCACAGAACTGAGTCAGACAATAACCACGATGCAGGCTGCCACAGAAGAGATAAGAAAGTATTTCCTTGGAAAGACCGAGGTTGTGGACAAAATCCTTGCTGCCATGGCATCGTCAGGTCATGTCCTGTTGGAAGACAATCCGGGTGTTGGAAAGACTTTTCTGGCAAAACTCTTTGCGCGTGTGCTCGGTTTAAGCTACAGAAGGATACAGTTCACGCCGGATCTGCTTCCAAGCGATATCACAGGGACAAAGGTATGGCGGCAGGAGTCAGGTACTTTTGAGACGATAAAGGGACCTATATTTTCAAATCTTATACTGGCTGATGAAATTAACAGGGCGCCGCCGAAAACACAGGCCGCACTGCTAGAGGCAATGGAAGAGAAACAAGTGACAATTGAAGGAGAAACCTACAAGCTTCCTTTACCATTTATAGTACTGGCGACGCAGAACCCTATAGAATTCGAGGGGACATATCCACTCCCTGAAGCACAGATGGACAGATTCATGATCCGCCTATCCATAGGTTACCCGGAAAACGAGGTTGATCTGCTGAAGCGAAGAATAGGATGGAAATCCGACGATCCAAGTTCAAGTGCTGCCCGCGTTATGGAAGCAGAGACCCTTCTGAATATACAGCGCATAATGGAATCATCAATAACTGTCAGCGACCAGATCATTTCATACATTGCAGGTTTTAATGTTATACGCCAGGACGACAGGGTAGCCGCCGGCCCAAGCCCTCGTGGCCTGATCTCACTTCTCAGGATGAGCAGGGCAAAAGCTGTCATTGAGAAAAGGGATTTCGTCACGCCTGACGATGTCAAGGCAATTGTGAGACAGACACTCTCGCACAGGCTGGTTTTGAAGCCTGAGATTTCACTGGAAGATGTCGATACCGAATCGATCGTAGGGGAATATGCGGACAAGATTGTAGTACCGATGTAGGTATCAGAATGGAAAAGACATGGACGAAGAGCCTGCTTGGATTTCTTGCCATCGCTTCAAGCTTTGCGGTCCTGGCATTCCTTTCAGGCACGCTGCTCGCTGCCCTGCTGGTTATATTTCCCCTTCTCTATGTCGGCATAATGTACGTTCTTGACGAGGAGAGCAGCATCCATGTTAGCGTGGAGTTTCCGCCCAAGCTGAAGGTGGGGGACGAGTTTGAGGTCATGGCTTCTATCTCCATAAACAGGGGGGCAGGAATTTTCCTCTTTGAATTGCCATTCTTTGACTTTTTCAAACTGACCGACGGCTCAAACGTTCGTGTTGTATTCAAAGGACTGAGGCACAGAAACTATGATCTCACCTACAAGATGAAGGCTCTCAGGAGGGGGAGCTTTGACTGGAAGGAAGTCAGGTACACATACAACCCTACCATGGGAATCCTGAACTCCAAAGAGGGAAAGATACCATGTGCAATCAAGGTGGAGGTTCTTCCAAACATTGAGATACTCAGGAAGAAGGGACTCAGGATAAGATCGACAAGGCTGAACCCCAGAAATGCTAGATCCAGGATAGGCCCCGCCTCGACCGATTTTGACTCAATCCGTGCCTATACGCCCGGTGATCCATACAGGATCATCAACTGGAAAGCCTCTGCAAGGAGTGCATCTGGTGGCTCAATCCTGGTAAACCAGTACGAGCGAGAAGGCTTGCATTCAACAATCTTTGCAATCGACAATTCAAGTCCCATGAGGCAGGGCACAAAAGAGGAGAATCCGCTTGAGTCAGGCATTAACATGATCCTCTCATTCTCAAATCTGCTGCTTAATTACCAGTATAACGTCGGCATCTGGGTGATGCAGAAAAACCGTGGGATTAAGAGAGATGTGGTGGTTCCGGGATCCGGAATGGAGCAGTACCTAAGGATAAGAAGAAGGGTCATGCTCGTCGAGGCAGTGAAGTTTATTCCGGGTACTTACCCCATAAGCCGCGAGTTCGCTTCCGTTGCCAGGGAGACAGTACCTTCAATATTTCTCGTTACCAGCCTGGTGGAAAACAATCTTGCCCAGCTTAAAGCCATGCTTAAAATTGTACGTTCAGTATCATCGAAAATAGTGCTTGTTGACATACTTCCATACAGCATTTTTGAGCGAATAAGCCCTTATGACATATCATCCATATACACTGAGGCATTCAGCAAGAAGGCAAAAAGGAACATGTACCGGGAGATTTCAGGCCTTGCCGAGATCGTTCCATGGGATCCAGGCAGGACCTCCTATGGCAGAATAATATCGCGCCTCACGGCGTCCTTGAGGTGAATGATGAGATCTATTGTTTTGCTTGTAATCGGAACTCTTCTCTTACTCCTTCCCGGGCTTTTTCTGCTCACTGTATCTGGAAGCACGCTGTCAATTGCCTTCGGTGTAATCAGCATCTTATGCGTCTTTGGAAGCATCTACTTCGCCAGAATTCCGGGCAGAAAAAATCCATTGAAGTTTGTCAGTTTTCTTTTCCCCATTGTCGCCATAATGTTCAGCAAAGGATACATTGTAAAATACCTGCATTTCACGGCCGGCCTACCTTTAGGAGATATAGGCAACCTGCTCGATCTTCTCTTTTTTGCAGAAATTGGGTTGATAGCAGTCATGTCGTACGAAACTGCGAACTCATTGAGAAAAGTTGCAACAGAGAATGGCTACGATGAAAAGGAATGGGCTTCTGAGATAGGAAAACTCAACAATTTCAGCTTTGGAATCGGAATAATAGCAAGCGGATCCGCATTCCTTTTTTACCTGTTCATTACATCAGTTCCAACTCTCAACATAAATCCGCTTTTTGCCCTCCTGATCTTTGGGCTTTTGTATCTTGGACTGAGCAGGTTCTTCAGCAGGACACGAAGAAACGTGAACAAAGAGTTTTCATAATCTTAAATAAACATGCTTCATATGTAATGGATCTCCTGTCAATGTCCTTAGAGAACATTGCGTTTCATGAGATCAGCCATGAGCCGGCCATCATGATCTGATGCTTCAAGCGCGGCAACCACCCGCTTTCTATCCTCAAGAGGATGATTTTGAGATAGTTTGAACTTTCCTTCCAAGGAGGTGCATTTAACGCTGAAAGCAACAATCTGGGGTATCATTTTTTGATAATATCCCTCTTTCTCTTTTTCCAGCGCACTCCATTGGGGATCAAAGATATCAGAAAGTCGCTTCAAAAGCCTGAGGGTGCCTGCATGGTCAAGAAGCTCTGCCTTTCCTGTTGCAACAACGAGAGCATAGTTCCAGGTGGGTACGGATCGTGGATCGACATACCAGCGTGGAGATACGTAATGATGTGGCCCCATGAACACAACAGTCATTATGGAACCCTCAATATAACTAGAATGGTCATTCATTGCTGCCATATGGGCACAAATAGTAACTTCTCCGGAGTTTTCCTCAACCACTGCTGGAAGGGGAGTGAACATCACCCTATCCCCGACGGGAGTCATGAAATAGGCAAACGGATTCTCTTGCATCAAGGAGAGTTTAGCCCGTAAATCATCATTCCTGAAGTAATCAGGTATAAACATGAATATGCATACTTGCTCTCTTAATTAACGTGATCATTCGCACTTCCTTCGTTATGGTGATTACACTAAATTGCAATAGAATCAAATAAGAAGGGTCATGTGTTTTCATGGTGTGATTAGAGAGGAGTTCTCTTTCTGTGCCAGTTTGAAACAAGAAGATAACGACAAAGTCATAGATGCATGGATTCGTGAAGATCAAGCATCTCAATCGGGCTTGTGCGGACTATCACTTATGAAGGGAAAAAAAGCACATCTCATACTGAGACAGGATGGCCATCTGGATACGCCGTCGTCTTCCAGGAAAAGATACGGGCTATGGACAGGTAACCTTCAGCATTTCTCCATGCTGCACATGGAAATGAACGGCTCTCCTCTTAAATGCATGAAGTACGTGAGAAGACCATGGTACATTTACAGGGAATATTCTCATCTTTCCAGGATCGACTTTGTGCCGCCAGGCTCAAGCTTTGCATGCATCTCATTGGCAACGGAAACCGATCAGGATCTGACCATATCGTTAGAAATAAATCACTCTAAAATGTGGCCATCCGTCGAGAGGCCAGGAACATACAGGGTCAGGCAAGATGACAAAGGATTGATCCAAATTTCAAGCGACCTGGGTCAGACTTTCATAAGTTTGTCCGGGTCTCATGCAGAAGCATCATTCAAGGACGGAAAGCTAACGCTGCAGGTTGCGATCAAAGCAAGAGCGTTCATAAGCATTGGCAGCGAAATTGGCTCCGACGAGGAAGAGTTGTTCGAGCAGGCAGAGAGGTATTATGGATCTGCAATGGAAAATTGCGTGCTGAAGTCATCGCTTTTTAGGCTGGATAAAACATTTTTCTGGTCCAAGATTGCAATCATTGAATCTTATTCAGAAACTGAGGTCGGGAACGGGTTCTTTGCCGGATTTCCCGAATTTTCCTGGTTCTTTGGAAGGGATGGTTTGTGGACTTCGTTTTCTGCCTACATGATTGGATTGAGTGAAATGGCAGATGAGCACCTCGACCTGTTGTTGAAAAATGCGTCTGATGGCAGGATTCCTCACGAGGTTACCCTGAGCCTGGCCGACCAGACTGGCCAGAACTTCGAAGTATCCGGCGTAAAAGGAATCATGACAAAATATATGTCAATTGATAGTACGCCGTTATGGATCATCGCCCAGGGTTACAGGGAAGCATGGACAGGTAAACCTTTTGATAAAGGTAACTTGATGGCAGCACTTTCTTTTCTCCGAAATCTTGACAGGGATAATGACGGCTTAATAGAGAATAGCTTCTCCGAAGGTTTGATGGGCTGGCCGGAGACCTGGGCTGACAAGAGGAATGGAGCCTGCATAGAGGTGAATGCATGGTACGTCGAGGCTTTGGCCGCTTCCGCATACCTTCTTCATAATGAGACGGGCGATGCCAGAAGATCAAGGGAGGCATTTATTGCGCGCTTCTTTATCTCTCAAGATCCATACTTCGTGGACTCTTTCGAGAACAACAAAAAAAGGATAATAGTCACGCCGATGGGAAGCGTTCCAGGCATGTACATCTTCAGCCCGTCCATTCAGAAAGTCTTGCGCCGCCTCTCCTCTCCTGATGTACTCACAGAGGCAGGCATGCGGTCCATGTCTTCCACGGATTCAATGTATGATCGTGGATATCACACCGGCCAGATCTGGCCCCTCATGACAGGATGGCACGCAATCGCATGTTATAACAACGGTATCGAGCAAACTGGATTCAGATGCCTCAAGACCTTCATGGATCTAGCATTTTCGTCCGAAGATCCTGGAAGGATTAACGAAACTTATGACGGCGAAACATTTGAACCGAGGGGTCAGTTTGCCCAGGTTTGGTCCCACTCGCTTTTTATCCAGGCTGTCCTGGAAGGCCTCCTCAACTTGGTACCACAATGGAGAACGGGTTTGATTCCGATCTATTCGGCGGTCAACCGTCTACCCCCTGAAATCAATTTCATTGAAGTCAAGAATATTCTTTTCAAAGGATCTGTTTTCAATATAACAATAAAGGAAAGAGGCCCACCGATCGTGGAGAAACATCATTGAAATAGTTTTGAAGAGAAGAATGTATCCTTCCCCTGTCAAAAAAATTTATATTTCAACCTATCTTAGTCAAATCCTATCTTAGGGGTTTGAATAGATTGATTCTTGAAGCTAATGTGAAGAGACGGAGAGAAGAACTCGCTGACGATCTCATCTCGGTTGTTAACAGTGTTATGAGGCCAAATTCTCCGAAGGGTTACAGAATGGAAGACGAATTTCCTCACCTTCCAGGCAAGGATAATGCTGAGAATATTTTTTATATGGAAGATGACGGGAAACCTGTGAGCGTTATTGCCATTAAGGTATGGAATGCATTTTTGGATAACCACAAGATATCCGTGGCATCACTTGGATCCGTATCCACTCTTCCCAACTACATCCACTCTTCCCAACTACAGAGGAAAGGGATATGCATCACTCATTCTAAAGAGCATAATTTCCCATCTGTGTGCAAGTAAGGTGTCCCTGCTGCTTGTATCTGGCACAAGGAGTCTTTACACTCGAGCCGGATGCATAAGAACTGGACTTGAATATCATTATAATATCCGGAGGGAAGGCATTACAAGTCAAGGACCTTCCCAGCTTTATAGTGTCAACAAGGTCTTGAATAGGGCTAGATCAGCAGCCTGGATGCTTGATCTTTATAGCAGGGAGGCATACAGGTTTGAGAGGAACTTGAGTGAGATGACCACTCTCCTCGACGCAATCTGGTTCAAGCGTGAAAACTGGCCAATGAAACTGTATCAAATAGCTGACAAGGAAAAGAGGATTGCTTATTTAATCGTCTTTAAAAGAGGAAATGACAATCGCACTCTGACCCTGATGGAGATGGCGGGATCGAAATCTGCAATAGTCGACTTGCTACCATTTGTAATGAATGAAATGGATGCAGACGATATCAACCTCAGGGTACATCCCGCAGATACGGATATGGTTCAAATTCTTGACTCTATGGGATACAATCACACGATAGGACCTGTTCAGGGTACTGTCAGGATCATTGATCCTTCCAACTTGATCAAGGAACTTGGCGAGATGATTACAGAAAGAGGCTGGAATTGCTCCGCGCAATCGTGCGAAGATATGAAACTGTTATGCAGATCTTCATTACAGAGTATTGGTGCAAATACGCCTGCAGAGATAACCAATGCATTCTTCGGAATTTGCGAAGATTGTTCGAGTATACCACTCATGTTTACAGACGATCTCAACTTCATATGATTGAAGATAAATCAATCAGCAATAGGTTATCTGCAGGCTCATTCATTATCACTTGAAATTCCTGCATGTCTCCTGGGATCATGCACTGTTTTGATCATTATATATCAGAACATCCATGGAATTTAGGGTTTCAAGATACGGATCAGCACTAGAAAAGCCTTTAATACCTTCGTTCAATTATTGTTGGAATTTTAAGGTGTATTAAATGAATGAAGTTTTAAGTACTGGGACCACGACAGTTGCTATAGTGGTCAAGGATGCTGTTGTGCTTGCGACGGATAGGAGAGTGACTGCAGATCATTTCATCGCTCATAAGGATGGGAAAAAGCTTCACAAACTCGACACTTATGCTGCAATGACCATTGCAGGTCTGGTTGGCGATGCCCAGGTTCTCGTAAGATACATGAGAGCCGAACTTGAGCTCTACAGACTGCAGCGCAAATTTGGAATGCCAATAGAGGCTGCTGCGACACTTTTGTCCAACATACTGAACCAGAGCAAATATTATCCATACATGGTGCAGCTTATCGTTGCGGGTTACGATACAGCCCCGCACATCTTCTCAATAGACGCTGCTGGCGGTGCGGTCGAGGACACATATGTCAGTACAGGATCCGGTTCACCCTTTGTTTATGGTGTTCTTGAAACAGAATATACCAAGGACATGAAGGTGGACGAGGGTATTGACCTGGTAATCAAGTCCGTATCTGCCTCAAAGCAGAGAGACTCGGCATCCGGTGGCATGATAGATGTCGCAGTCATAGACGGAAAGACCGGGTTCAAGGAAGTTCCGGAAGAGGAAGTCCTTGACAGGATAAAGAAACTCAAGCTAAAACTTTAATTTTTTTATTATTATCTAAAACTTATTCGGTGTTTTTTATGGCAATGCGTGATTATCTTGGTGAAGCTCGAGCGATTTTCGATCGCATCTATCCAGATCACAAGATCTCGGAGGTCGATTACGAAGGCTCAACGATTGTTGTATATACCAAGGACGAGGAGCTCTTTTCTAAGAGGGATGACATTGCGAGATCCATAGCACAGGAACTCAGGAGACGCATTGCGATCCGGCCTGATCCATCCATCATGAGCCCCGAAGACGAGGCAACAGAAACGATAAAGAATATTGTGCCGGAGGCTGCGGGGATACAGGATATCTATTTTGAGTCCGATACGGGCGAGGTTGTCATAGAAGCCGATGAACCATCGCTTATCACTGCAAAGGTATCCGACTTCATAACGCAGATAAAGACAAAAACAAACTGGTCACCAAGGGTGGTTCGCGCACCCCCGATTTACTCAAGAACGGTAAAAGAGATGCGAGAACTCCTCAGGGAGACAAAGCAGGAGAGAAAGGAATTTCTTCATAAACTTGGAGAAAAACTGAACATACCTCCAATGCCTGGTGAGACATGGGTAAGGCTTACCGCACTTGGAGGTCACCGTGAGGTTGGAAGGAGTGCAACGCTTGTTTCCACAAATAACTCCAAGATACTCGTGGATTGCGGTATGCTGAATACAAGCGAGGCGGTCGATCATCCATGGGCCGGGGCGCCATATCTTTACCTGCCGGAAATTCAGCCTTTTTCTTCTATTGATGCCGTGATCCTGACGCATGCACATCTCGATCATTCTGGATTGCTGCCGGTTCTTTACAAGTACGGGTATGAGGGTCCAGTTTACATGACTGCTCCAACAAGGGATCTCGCTGTTCTGCTTGAGAATGACTTCATAAGGGTGGCGCATTCCGAGGGACACAAGGGCGCGTATGAGTCGAAACACATCAGGGAAATGGCGAAGAAAACAATCACGCTCAGATACAACGAAACAACAGATGTAACAAGCGATACCAGGCTCACTTTCTACAATGCAGGCCATATACTTGGTTCGAGTTCAGTGCATCTCCACATTGGCGAAGGTCTTTACAATATTGTTCTCACAGGTGACGTAAAGTTCGAGAAATCATGGCTTTTCAACCCTGCAAACAACAAGTTTCCAAGGGCTGAAACATTGATGACCGAATCCACCTATGCGGGAAGAGATGACTACCAGCATTCAAGGCCTGAAGCAGCTCAGATACTCAGCGATATTGTGAACAGGACCTTTGAGCGTGGCGGTTCAGTGCTCATACCGGTGTTTGCGGTGGGAAGAAGCCAGGAAGTCATGCTTGTTCTCGAGCAGATGATGCGTGAAGAAAGGATTCCCAAGACAAAGGTCTATCTTGATGGCATGATCATGGAGGCAACTGCCATCCATGCTGCCTATCCAGAATACCTGAACAAGGAGCTGAGGGAGAAGATCATGTACAAGAAGGAGAATCCTTTCCTTAGCGATATATTCTCAAAGGTTGAGACAAGGGACCAGAGGCAGGAGATATGCGACGCAACGGATAGCAGGATAGTCCTTGCTACTGCTGGAATGATGAACGGCGGTCCCGTAATGGAATATTTCAAGACGTGGTGCAGTTCACCAAAGCACTCGCTTGTGTTTGTGGGATACCAGGCAGATGGGACCATGGGCCGCAGGATACAGCGCGGGGCTCCTGACATTACGCTGTCGGATGGGGGAAGGCAGGTGAAGTTCGATATAAAGATGAACGTAGAGACAGCAGAAGGGTTCTCCGGGCACTCCGACAAAAGGCAGCTTATCGCTTACATTGCGACCATGCAGCCAAGGCCTCGAATCGTGCTGGTGAATCATGGAGACGGTGAAAAGGCACAGGAGTTTGCCCGACTGATAAAGAGCAAGTTCAACATAGAGTCACATGCCCTCCGTAACCTAGAAACAATAAGGCTTTACTAAAAAAGACCGGTCCTTCCTATTTATAGCGGGAAGTTCCCGTCAGGGAAGACCTTCTTCCAGTCGGCCAGGAATCTTGAAAGTCCCTCATCGGTCTTGGGATGCTGCGGCAACTTTTTCAACACGTCAAAGGGAAGGGTTGCCACGTCCGCTCCTATGATGGCAGCTCTTACCACATGTACCGGGTTCCTGATAGATGCGACCAGTATTTCTGTCTTGATATCATAGTTGGTAAAAATTGTCTTTATCTGTTCAATGAGCAGCATACCATCCTCCGCTATGTCGTCCAGCCTGCCAACGAATGGAGAGACATATTTAGCACCTGCTTTTGCAGCGAAGAGCGCTTGAATTGGGCTAAAAACGAGCGTGCAGTTGACCGGAATATTCTCCTCGGAAAGCTTCCTGATAGCCTTCAACCCCTCTATTGTCATGGGTATCTTCACAACGGCATTCTTTCCCAATTCCATTATTTTGTGAGCCTGCTTTATCATACCGTCAAATTCAGTTGCAACAACCTCGATGCTTACGGGACCTGGTGTCGCATCCAGTATCTTCTTCACTATTTCCTTGAAGTCAGCACCTTTCTCCTTCTCTATCAGTGATGGATTTGTTGTAACGCCATCCACAAGGCCCCAGGATAACCCCTCCTTAATTTCGTTTATGTTAGCAGTATCAAGGAAAATCTTCATGATAATTATCAAGTTGCACAAGTGCAGCGAAGTTTAAATTTCTTGTGTTACTGAAGATGATAATTATAAAAGAAGAGGATATATCCAGGATGGATCATAAAACATCTGAATAGTTATCGTAGCACCTTCATGGAAAGATCACTGTATGCTCTCGAAGTTCTTTTCCTTCCTGAAAAGCAGTTCGGCATTTCTGACAATATCGGGCACTCCCAGATGGAAGTAATCAAAAAGCTCCCATGACTTTCCAGACTTGCCGAATGTATCCTTCATCCCCATCCTGTGAACAAGAACGGGGTATTCCTCCGCTACAATCTCCGCCACCCTGCTTCCAAGACCATTGTAAATTGAGTGCTCCTCCACCGTGAGGATTCTCCCGGTTTCGGATGCGGCCTTCACCACTGCGCTGCGATCCATTGGCTTGATCGATGACATGTTTATCACTCGGGTATCAATACCCTTGCTTTTCAGCTCCTCTGCCGCCTGCAAGGCAAATGAAACCATAACACCGCACCCTATTATAGTAAGATCCGAGCCATCCTTGAAAGTAACAGACTTTCGAGGCACATACTCGTAGTCGGGATTGTTCAGGACAGGGAACTTCTCCCTCGTGAGCCGGATGTAGTATGGAGTCACTGTTTCATCATGAACATATCGGAGAACGCTTCTTGTCTCGACTGCATCCACAGGCACTATTACGGACATGTGGGGGAGGCCAGCCATGACACCGATATCCTCTATGATCTGGTGGGTTGCTCCGTCTTCACCGACGGTTATTCCAGCATGTGTTGTGACAAATTTCACGTCAATATTGTTGTAACAAACACTCTGCCTGATCTGCTCATACGTCCGCATGAGAAACACTGCAAACGTCGATGCAAAAACCTTCTTTCCGGAAAGTGCAAGTCCTGCGGCAGCAGTTACCATGGACTGCTCCGATATCCCCATATTGAAAAAGCGGTCCGGGAACTCTTTTCCAAAGATACCTGTCTTGGTCGATGATGATAGATCGGCATCGAGAACCACGACATTGGGATCTTTCTTTCCAAGACTCACAAGCTCATTGCCGTAAGCTTCCCTAAGAGATTCAGATTTTCTCGCCATTTTCATGCACCTCCGAGTTCCTTCAAAGCCTGGTGATATTCATACTCCGAAGCAGGTGGAGATCCATGATACTTGTAGTTGCCTTCCATGTAGCTGACGCCTTTCCCTTTTACAGTGTGCGCGACTATAAACGTTGGGAGATCCTTCGACGATTTAGCCTGTTCAATTGCATTGATGATCTGCCTGAAATCATGACCGTCAATCTCTATGACATTCCACCCGAAACTTTTCACCATCGCTGGTATATCATGCAGGGGCATTACATCCTGTGTCTTCCCATCTAGCTGCACGCCATTCCTGTCTAGGATGACGATAAGGTTGTTCAGCCTAAACTTATATCCTGCCATCAGGGACTCCCAGATATTGCCTTCTTCAAGCTCGCCGTCTCCAACCATGACGAAGACATGATAACCCTTTTTGTCCAGCCGGGCGCCGAGAGCCATTCCAACTCCAACGCCAAGACCCTGGCCCAGCGATCCAGTGGATGACTCAATTCCAGGTACACCCTTATGGACGTGCCCTTCCAGCTTCGAATTCAGCTTCCTGAAATCTTTCAATAGCTCCTGTGGAAAATAACCGCGCAAAGAAAGAACTGAATACATTCCGGGCGAAGCGTGACCCTTGCTGAGAATGAACCTGTCTCTGTCAGGATCATCTGGTTCGACTGGATCGATATTCATCTCCCTGAAATAAAGGGCCGTCAGGATATCCGCCGCACTCAACGAGCCTCCGGGATGGCCCGACGACGCAGAGTAAACCATCTTTATTGAACTGATCCTGACCTGTCTTGCAATCTCTTCATATCTGGAAATCTCTGTCTCAGGTATATTTAACTGCTCCAAATCTTTTAACCGCCAACTTGAGGTCTCAAGTAACAAGGCTATGTCGATTGATTTAAAAAAGATTTTTTTACTACAGGAGCAAATTATAAATCATTTGGTCATGAGATGACATCAACGCCATCGTCGCTTGTTCCTTCCATGTCCAGCATAGAAGGTGGTAATTTCAGTCCGGTAACAATGAGCGTTACCTGTATCTTTGAGTCAAGGGATTTCTCGATTCCCGTCCCCATGATGATCTTTGCCTTTTCTGCTATCAGCTTTTTTACCTCTTCGGTTGCGATGTTAGTCTCATCGATTGTGGGATCAGCGGCTGAAATATTTATCAGGACGCCAGTTGCGCTTGAAAGGTCGAGATCCAGGAATGGCGATGCAATGGCGTCTTTCACAGCATGGCGGACGCGCTCTCCGTAATCGCCTGTTCCATACCCTATTCCAATTACGGCGGCGCCCGAATTCCTGACGACCTCCTCAAGATCACGCATGTCCAGGTTAATCAGTCGTGTGTATGAGAGAATCTCAGTGATTGCCCTAATAGCCTTTACGATGACCTCATCTGCCTCCCTGAATGCATTGTCCACAGGAAGATCAGGAGCTATTGTGAGGAGCTTCTCATTCGGGATGACGATGACACAGTCGCAGCTAGCTATCATTTTCTTGAGCCCCCATATAGCCTTGCGCATACGACGTCTTCCTTCACTCTCAAATGGAAGCGTCACTACACCGATGGTCAGTGCCCCCTGCTCCTTCGCAACCTTCGCTGCAAAATAAGAAGAGCCGGTACCGGTGCCTCCGCCGAGTCCAGCTGTAATAAAAACGATTTCGGCCCCCTTTATCTTGCCTAGGAGGTCCTTTTCAGATTCATGTGCTGCCTCCTCCCCAACTCTGGGGTCTCCGCCAGCACCCTGCCCTTTCGTCAAATTTTCGCCTAAAAGAACCTTGCTTTTGGCCTTGACTCTGAGCAGATGATTTGCATCCGTGTTACATGCGATAAGGTCTATTCCAGGTATCTTCTCTCTATAGAGCCTGTTTATTGTATTGGAACCGCCTCCACCCATGCCAAGAACACGGATGGTTGAGCCGCTTCCCACTGCATATTGTTCCAACTCATCTTCTGAAGTGCCTTTGAATTCATCTGTTGCTTCACTGTAGGGATCATCTGAGGACATAATTCTTCCTTATCATATAGAATATAAATATTAACTTTGCCCAATCATCTTGTCAACCATGAACCCTGTTTCCAGAAAGTCACCAGCCCATGCATTGTGGCGATGAACATTATAATCAGCCCCACAGAACCATAAGCGAATGTTTTCAGCCTGTTTCTTGCAATGTTATTCCGGATAGCAGCACCGAATACAAGAATTGAAGCCCCGTTGACGACAGTTGTCGCAAACCTTGTAAATCTGAGGAAACCGAGCGTGAAGAATGTTGTCAGGAAGTATGATAAGTCATGGGATAACGCAAGTCTGTAGTAGCTATCATGGTGTGTGAAAAGCAGGAAGTATACTTCCGTTAGAGAAAGACCAAGGAAGAATATTGGTAGTAAGTATATATAAATAAGTTCAAAGGTATAGAATGCACCGGCCTTCTTGGCCGTTCCCCCAAAGAGGTCCTTGAAGAAGTAATACCAGCCATTCCTGGCCCATCTGACCTGCTGCCTGTAGTATGATGACAATGTCTTCTGAGAAGGTGTCAATACATTGACATTATAGTTTTTTATTGCTTTATAACCGTTCTTTATCACATAACTTGTTAACTGTCTGTCATCGCCCGCAACACTCTTTCTTCCAAGAACTTTATAATCATAGAAATCGGTCGAAAGCACAAATGGCTTTATTATATCCGTTCTATATATGGCGGCACCACCGTCCAGAATCATTACATGCCCATTGTGGTTCATCGCTCTTAAAACAACTTCCCTGCTTCTTTCTACGAATTCCGACGCATAGGAAAGGACTCTTCCATCTTCAATAATCCTAAGATTTGCACCTACACCGCCTGTGTCTTCGGAGAAGCTTGAAAGGAGATCCTTGACTGCGCCATCAGGAAGTATTGTGTCACTATCAACAAACATGACAAATTGAGACTTGACGTAATGCATGGCAAGTGCGAGGGCTTTCCTCTTTCCTCCCCTCTGAGGGGTGGCAAGGAATGTAAAGGAATGCTTTGCGGCAATGTCGGAATAAGGATAAGTGCAACCATCGCCTACAACAATGACATTGGTTCCCTGAGACTGGACCGCCGAAAGTACCTTCTCAAAGAAAGCAGGATCTTCCTTGTAAACCGGTATAACAATCGTTACACCACCAGTTTCTGAAAGGTTTTCATTCAAGGGTTGCTTATATTTAACTGACCTGTATGAATTGATTATATAGAAAATAGTAGAAATCACTGAAAATATTGAGCCAACAATAATTATAAGCAGAAAGAGATGCATTAGCAGATAGTGAATTTTATTTCTATATTTAAGGTCGTAGGTACAATCTGTAAGCGTAATGGAACAGCTTCAACATCAAACTTCACGACGCAACATAACTTTAGTCTTTCTATCTTTCTGCAATAAATTCTGGAAGTAGCACATGATCTACGAATTTAAGATATAAGGATATATATTTATGGAAGCTTCAATTTAATTTAAAGGCTGCACTGGCAGTCTAGTCGAGTACGTAAAATACATACTCTTATATCTTTAAGAACGTGAAAAGGAATTCGACAGAGCACAAAAGATTAATTATTGTTCATATGTTTAAGGGTGGACTATATGTCAGAAAAGAAATATAAGCTTACAAAACGGAAAGTTCTCCTAATCTTTATAGTAGTTCTCTCAATGCTTTCCTCGTCTTTTGTTTTCCAAAATGTAAACTCTTCCCCCTCTTCGAGGGAAAATTCGCGAAATGTTGTCGCGACTAGCGCCTCTTCACTTTACCTCGTCCAGTTTCAGGAGACAGGTTTACCACCTGCCTCTTCCAATTCAGGATATGGTTCAATTTGGGCTGTTAAGGTGGCAGGCCAGGTCCATGAGTCATCAACTCCAACAATTGCCTTGTACATGACACCGGCATTGGATATTCAATATAGTGTTGTGAATCTTGCAAACTATAGCTCAAGCCCCTCCTCTGGCGTCTTTAATGTTTCGAGTTCAAATGTTGTGATAAATATAGCTTTCACCCCGTCTTTATATCACGTCTCTTTTAGTGAGACAGGACTACCTTCGGCTGGATCAGCAACTGAATGGACAATAATGTTCAATGGCAACAGGATTTATAGCAACGAAAGTGTGATAACACTGACAGAGCCGAATGGAAAATACAGCTATTCTATAGCCAATGAATCAATATACGTTCCATCCCCATCATCTGGGACAGTCATAGTTAATGGTTCCAGTTTAGTGATTCCAGTTCAGTTTACAAATAATCTTGAAAGTGTTACATTCTTTGAAACAGGGCTCCCTGTATATAATGGTGGAACTCAGTCAGAGTGGTCAGTTGATATATTGAACAGCACAAACAATTTAAATGCCTCTGAATCAAGCTTTAATAGCTCGATAACTTTCACGGTGCCCTCAGGTAACTACACATACACTGTTTCGCAAATACCGACTTATTCGATTATAGGAGGTAAAGGAATGGTTAGCGTTGCAAAGAAGTTCACGTCCGTACATGTAACATATGTAACTGAATATTATGGAATCGAATTCGAGGAATCTGGTCTCCCTTCAGTGGTACCAGTTTGGTCTGTATCTTTAAAGGATCTTTCATCTAAGCAAGTAATAACAGATTATTCTACTCAGACAAGTATTTATTTCAACGTTACTGACGGAAATTATCAATTTAATGTCTCTAGAATAAATGGGTACAGTTCACTGCCATCAACCGGATACGTAAATGTCAATAACGGTTTCTATATTGTTAAAATTAAGTATTCTTCTGAATACAGCAATGTGACGTTTAAGGAAAACGGTCTTTTTTCCAACACGACAAGCCCTTCAGCAACATTTGGAAGCTACTGGTCCGTTACCATGATAAATGCAACTGGTTATCATTTTATTAGGACCACAGACGGAACCAGCATTACATTCTGGTTACCTTCAGGATCTTACACTTACTACACTGCAAACATCACTGGTTTTTCCTCTGGAAATGAAACAGGCTCTATTCAATTGCAGGGTCAGGTTACTGTACATGTTACGTATTCACTTACACAATCACTTTCTCAGTCCACAGGGACTTTGGCGGCCATAAACCTCTATGAACAGGGTTTATCGGCTGGAACGACTTGGAGCGTTGCCCTTTCCAACAGTTCAAGCAGTGCAAGCTCACAAATTACCTCTTCCGCCCTTGTAACCTATTACGTCCCAACTGGAGACTATTTCCTAAGGATATTGGATAGCGGCTACATGCATCCAGATCCTTCATATATGTATATAAGCGTTAACACAGCGACACAAACCGTCTACAATTACACGATTAACTTTGTCTCAACTCTTGGATATCTTAACTTTACAGAAGCTGGATTGCTTCATGGGACTTCATGGACTGTTGATTTACTTTCTACTTCAGGAGTGCTAACAACCTATTCATCATTATTCAACAATTTATCTATTCCACTTCCAAACGGTACATATTTTTACACAGTACTGCCTTCATCATCAAACATAAATCCATTCGACAATTCTTCTGGCTTTGTCTACGTTTCCACCACGCATTCGGTCAGCTATGATGTTGTTTTTCACTCTGATCAGTATACTATAACGTTTAATGAGCGTGGTTTACCCGATGGACAATCTTGGAACCTAGTTCTGATGAATCAGAACGGTACTATTTCCGCCTATTCTGTAACATCAGGGCAAGTTAATCTGCCCCTTGTAAATGGAACTTACAGGGTTTCGGCCGAAACCTCATCAGGAGGATTTATCTCAATGCCTTCCCTAATTTCTTTCCTTGTCAACGGATCTGCATCATCACTGGTTCAGCATAACCTGACTTTCGTATCCAATTCTCTTCAAGTGTCATTCGTTGAAACTGGCTTGCCTTCTGGAACCCAATGGTCTGTCACTCTTAACGGAAATACGCAGGCTACGAGCTTAGGAACTATTTCATTCACTCTTTCTGGTGGAACATATCTGTATTATCTTTCTTCCACTGGTCAGTACTCACCAATCCAGTCAATAGGGGTGGTTTCTGTCGCAAGCAATAACAAGACGATCTCGATAGACTTCAGATCAATTGATAGTTCAGTTACTTTTCAAACCACTTCACTTCCAGCCAATTCCTCTTGGACTGTTTACGTTAACGGCGAAATTCTACATACACTAAACCAATCTATTTTACTTAACCTCCCTAACGGAACCTATCAGTTCCAGGTCGTAAACCAGGGATATTACTATCCAACACAACCGTATGGTCTCTTTACTGTTTCAGGTAAATCGATCTCTATTCAGGTTAATTTTGTTTCGATACTGTATACAGTGTCCTTCAAAGAAGCTGGCCTGCCCCTGGATCTTGCATGGACTGTACTTGTCTCCAACCAAACAGGGGTCATTGTTGCGAACACTTCAAGCACCCAATACAACAACCTTTCACTTCTCAACGGCTCATATTCATTCAGTGTGCTGGAAACAGATTACTACGTGTCAATACCAGGAAACGGCTCATTTAGCGTGAACGGTGGTGTTGTTGCTTTATCTGTTCAATATAAGATTTTTAAGTATTCTGTCAACTTTGTGGAGACTGGGCTACCTGCAGGCGACATATGGAACATTACATTGACATCTCAAACAGGAACATTCAATACTACATCAACAACAGGAAGCACTGCGTCGTTCTCTGTCGTTAACGGTACTTACACTTTTATTGTGGTTTCGGCCGACAAGAACGTTGCACCTTCACCAATGACTGGAACTGTAATTGTTTCTGGGACAGCTGAAAATATTTCTGTTACATTTAGCCCGGTATTATTTACTGCACAGATAGATGAATCTGGCCTGGCTAAGGACACGGGATGGAGTATTAGTATTAACAATGTAACGTATAGCACAAAGAATACTTCAATCAACGTTACTCTGGTCAATGGAACATATGATTTTACTGTCTTGAATGTAACAGCAGGATACACTTATTCGCCCGCTAGCGGTAAAGTTATCGTAAAGGGCTCAAATATAACGACAACAATTACGTATACCGTTATTGTTACAATCATTACATCCAAACCCCCTCCAAAGACCAACTATAACACATATATTGTGCTAGGAACTCTGGTTGGCATAGGAGTAATTGGTCTTGGAGTGATAATGGCGCTGTATTACCAGAGGAAGAAGTCTTAGTTACATAATCACAATAAAACTGTTAACATTCTTTTTTCTCATTTCTTGTTAATTAGATCTCTACGAGATACAGCAGGCAGTTCTGCTAGTTAAGAACATATTATGGCGCTAATGTATAAATTCATGTTTTGCTTATCCCATATGTGAGAAGCCCAATTTTCCGAAAGGGAAAAGACAAATCGGTTGGTGTTGTTATTGGTGCTCTTCTCTTGACAGTTTTATTGTTTGCTTTTCTATCTGCGTATATTTTATATGATGTTCCATCAACAGAACGCGTTAATGCAAATTCATCAATCACTAATAGGGAAAATAGCTTTATTGGACTGACGCAAAGCATTCAAAGTGCGCCTTATCAGGGATCCTTCGTCTCTCATGTGATACCGCTTGGATACAACGGAGTTCCGCCGTTTTCTCAACCAACTCCTTCTTCAATCTCTTACGAGAACAATACTTCCTTATTGTCTGGCTATCTTAATTATTCATTAAATATAGGACTTGCAAATTCCTCGCTTGGTCAAACACTAAGCGTTAACGAGATAGCCCTATTACCTATATCCATAAATCTTAAATATAATGAACCTTCCCAATTCAACGTAAAACTTACAATCGACAGCAGCGCCTATGCTCCCTACGAGAACCCAAACCTCACAAATATATTTTTCACATATTCAAATGGAACTGTTATACCTTCATGGTTGGAAAACAATGCTTCTAAAACTAAGTCTTCAAGCATATACTGGCTGAAACTTAACGGTGCGAGTGGCGGAACTACCATAACGGTTGACATGGTTTTTCTTCCCCTAAGCATCAATATAATGAATAAATACCAGACCGGTGAAGCTCCTCAGTGCTCTCCCATTTATGGTGAATATAATAACATAGCTAATGTTCTCAGTCCAGGCCTTGAATATCAAATATACTATGACAGTTCTGGCACAGTCGACAGTTCTAATTATCAAAATAATTTGTACAATGCTAATCTGGCATCTGGTACCACAATAACTGAAGGACATAAATCGCTCAAGTCCAGTACGTTACCATTGAACACCAGCTTGGTTGGTGTTACATGTTCAGTTAATGGAAAGAACAGAAATTATGTTATCATAAACTACGGATATGGATACCATAGCGGGAACACCTACCCAAATCCACCAGTTCAATCTCCGACAAACTCATTCCTGATTAAGATGATTGGTTTTGCTGAATTAAACACCTCTTCAACAATCATTTACGGAGGAACAGACGATGGAATGGCAGTCGGATATACTACATATAGCGGATCAATAAACGGTGTTGATTGGCTCGGTGCTGCCTCAAATCCCGACAATCTCTTTAATGGCTACACGACACAGGGCTTCACAATATACTATAACTATTTTAATGCAATAAACGGAACATATCCAATTGAAATGGACTATTTTCAGGATGGTGGTAATGCTTATACTGCATTATGGTCAAGCAATCCAGTAATTTATTATCACCCAATATTTCCTTCTAATGGTGCATTACCAACCATTACAATAGGAACAGTCCAGCTTGAAAAGATTGCTAATGTGCCAATCACAATAAGGAATACCCAAAATCAGAATGAACCATCTGTTTATCAACAGAATATCACTGTTCAAAATTCTGCTTATAGTCAATATGAATCAAGCTCGCTGGAGAACATTATTTTTACATACCAAAATGGAACTATAATACCCTCATGGCTCCAGACAGGTGGTTCAAACACGTCTTCTACATCAGTCTACTGGCTATCATTGTATGGCATGCCTGCGTATTCATATGACAATATACAAATGATATTTCTTCCCAAATTCCTGAATATGATGAATAATTTCAGAACGGGGGAAAATCCTTCACTATCTGGTACATATGGGGAATATGACGATGGATCTAGTGTATTCGTCAGTTATTATTCTGGCTCATCAATTGATAACTGGGACGTTGCAGGCAGCGCCGCCGGTATTACCACCGCGCCCACTGGCTCGCCTGCAGGTGGGCAAGCTTTCTATGCTGCAAGCCAAGACGGCGATTATCTTTACACAAACGCCAACTACGCTCCCTCCTCAAGTTATATAATTCAGTATTATGTATATACAACCGGCCTTGGAGACTTCTTCTTTTCCAGTGACTCCTCCGGCCATGGTCAGATGTCGCGACTTGACTCAAGAGTTAACTGCTATGATCTGGGGCTCGCTTCGACTAATTCCTGGACTAATTGGAATGCTCCTGTAGGTCACCAAACTTTGTCCTCAGGTCATTGGTATCTTTTCAGTATTGTCATCGCAAATGGTAAGATAGCAGATTATCAAAACACAAATCTAATGACATACTCTAACTTTGGAGTTAACATTAACCCTCTTAGTAGTTCTTACACAGACAGTGGAGGATCAGAGTCATACAATCCACTTGGTAGCTATATTGGGTTGGTTGGTGATGCCCTTGGGCCTAGCTATCATACATACTGGAATGGGATTATAATAAGAGATTATCCGGCTAACGGAGTAATGCCGACCGTTACTTTTGCCAGTGTTAATACAACCTTAAGCAACAGCAGTCTATTGCATTTAACAGGCAATTACAAGATATATGGGTCATTGGACTCTTTACTGAACTTGGGCAATTCAAATGCCGGTACAATTTACTTGGCTGATGGATCAACCATCCTTTCTAATTCTCGTGAACAAGTTATTAGCAACAATCTTCCTGTTAATTTGTCGCTTTCATCGAATGGTATAAGCTTATCCATAGGCGCAGTTTCTATTCATGGAAGCAACCAGACTGATTCAGCAATAGGCTCTAGCATTGTAAAAATGCAGGCTTCTGATTTGGTAAGTTTTAGCTATTATGATGGGGAGCCTCTTAGCCTACTTTCACCAGCCTTTGTTCCTTACTCAGCTGATATTGCTTCAATAAACCTCACATCATTCAGCTACACAATCGCAGGATCAATTGCGCCAGGGTTCAACTTCTCCCTTTATCAGCAATACGGAAAGGAACAATCAATTGGGCTAAATCATAGATGGTCCATAGGAAGCAATCTTTATGTAATAAGCGATAATAATACATTGAGGATAGGACTTATAAACAATTATTTGTTATTGGAATCAATATCTATAAAATACCAAGGTTACTACCTAATAAGTGTGTAGGATAATTCATGAAAATTCCATCAAGTATAAAGGATAGCGCTGTTTCTGAAGTGATTGGGGCAGTCCTTGTCTTCGCCATATTTATTTCAATATTCACAACAGTTTCCGCATATTATATACCTTCAACTCAGGCTAGTTCTGAGATAAATTACCAAGCACAGACAATGACGGCGTTGTCAGAGCTAAACACGGCCATCTCTACAGGGGGATATGCGGCTGGTTCTGTTCTAAATCAGTACGTACCACTTGGAATTCAAGGTGGTCTATTATCTCCTTCCCAGCAAACATCACTTACCTATTCTGAATCTGGAATGTCGGGTTCGTTGAGTTATGGTGTAGGGGTCTCATTTGCCTATGTTTCAGCCCATCCTACCTCGGCAATTTTGAATAAGCTTCTTGAGACATTTCCGCAGGAAAATTTTCTGAATCCCGATTCAGAAGTTTACTATGCTCCCACTGGAACATTGTACGCCGCTGGTTATTCGACTCAAGATATTGTTGCTGTAAGAGCAACTACAGGGGCTTTGGCAGAATATTTCTATGCTGGCCCGGATCCTAAGTACATCGCACTTGATTCGAGCAGTCTTGTTGTTGCTGATAATTACACTTTGACAACCTACAATAAAGCAACACAAGCAACTAGTTACTATTTCCCGATTTCAGTTATATCAACTGCAACAAACAGCGTGACTCAGACTATTGAGATTCTAAATCCAAGCCTGGTTACATTCTATGTAACTGCCTTACTTGTTGCAAACCAGAATATATACGTGGCATATCACTACTTATCTGGGGGTGCAATAATTAATAATGTGACTGAGTTTCAGTTAGAGGCGGGATCTTACGTTAGAACCGAGAATATTAATCCTACATACATAATTAACTCATTGACCTACGACCCAGAATATAATGCCATAATAGCAACCCAGGAACCCACTGGGGGTTTTTTCAAGGGAAATCCCTCTTATCTTGTGTTAAATCCGTCCACACTTTCTGACTATTCAGTATCTGTCAATTTTAGCTACTTTTACAAGAACCATGGTTATTTAGCTTCTACCTATGATGGAATGCTTAGCTTAGTTGGGAAACAATCTCCAGAAGTCTCTCTAAACAGCGCTTTAATAGGGTCAAATGGTATCGTCTATTTTGCATACAATATTACGAACCAGAGTTGCGTTTATAATCTTAACCATCTCTACACTGGTTATTACTTTCCATCCTCCGGGATTGCAGGTACTAATTTTTCAACAGGAACTGCAACTACATATCTTGTTTCAAATTCACAGTTTTATTCTAATTCTACTGATAATTACATCCTTGATCCAACTTCTATGGCCCAGGATACTTCATATCCTGACGGAATTTCTTTAGGTTCAACAGTATCCACGTATTCTTCTGCGTCCAGTCCTTCTGCGCCAGTCAGCGATATGATCTTTAGCGCGGTTGGAGCAGGTTTCTGTGATGTCACTTCTGGTACTCCGGTATCCAAATCGGCCGGGAATATTGTATTTGCGACTTTAGGGATTGGATCAGCACCTACATATTTCGTAACTGACTCAACCCTTAATGTAGAAACTGCTCTTGTCCTTAATTCACAATCCCAGATTGCGTCTTCTCAAGTTATAAGGGATGATTTCTTTAACGGGCCATACACGGCTGCCTATGACCCAGTGTCTAATCTCCTCTATGTAACAGATTATAATACAGGTTCGGTTTCTGTTTTATCTCCGATAAAAAATGCTTTGATTGGTTCTGTAGAGCTTGGATCTAATTCATTCCCAACGAACATAACCGTTAATACAAATAATGGCACCGTTTATGTCGTCGAGTCCCATCAGAATTCGATAGCTCTTATCAGTGGGAATAAACTCTTATCAACAATGAATCTGGGGAGTATAATAGATCCAGTAGAACCATTTGGAATATCTTATAATTCCGAGACAAATTCAGTTTATGTATCTGGAGATAAATCTGGTAGCACTGTAATATTAAATATTTCAGCTTCCGGCTGCACTGTAGTCGGATCAACTTCTAGCAGCGCTCCAGGAGAAGTCTTTTTTGACCCAGTCAATAATGTATCTTATACCATTATTCTTAGTGGAAATTCGTATTATCTTTATTCAATAAATGGTGGATATACAGGCCAACATCTACCTGGTCTTAGCACAACGTATCCAGCCGTTGGAACATTTGATTCTTACAATGGTTACCTGTACGTAACAAATGGAGGTAACAAAGGGTTGGTTTATATCTATATACCAGGTTCAACACCCACGAGCTTTTCTGCTTATGCTAAGATCCCAAAAATAAGTGTGGGTTCCGATCCAATTGGTTCTGTATTTGATGCAGCTAATAATCTCCTTTACATAGCAAATTCTGGCACGAGTAACATAACCATAATTGATACTACCAATAATACATATTTTTCCACCGTCTGGGTAGGCTCGGGACCGCAGCTTCCAATATTCGACTCCGAAAACGGTTACATCTATATCCCTGACTTATCATACAACAAGCTTTCTGTTATTGATGGCGGTTTCACAATCCTTCACGGCAGGATCGGTGTGGTTTACGGTCAAAACACCGAACTAGGTGGGAGCATATACACAACTGGACATACTAGTTTTGTGTCTCCTGTAAGCTTCATATCCGAGGGTGGCGTTTTGGTCGAAAATTATACTAACCAGAACCAGACCAGAGTGCTTTCAGGTCTACCAATAAGCATACTGAATTCAAGCGGAAATATTTATTTCTCTTACATTTCATCACTTCTATCCGTGCCCGGAGGATCCACAGATGCAACTGCCTCTTCTCTTTCCGCAACGGATTTGAAAATGCAGGTCATTTCGGAAACAAATAATACATTCTCGAGGGGAAGACAATTTTATATATCTGATGTTTATGGAAATCAGTATCCAGTCGAAGCGACTAATGTTTATTTGGAATATTTTAACCTTTCTCTTAACACCCCTTATGCTTCTCTTATTAACACGAATTTGTATAACGAATATTCAGGCTCCTCTTCTGCATTGACTCCTAATTCATGGTCCTTCAATGGTATCCCGATTACGGTTTACTTAAATGGAAATGATTTGTCAATCTCGCTTAACCACTCTGTACAGGTTTACTTTGTCTCGATCGTTTCTTATGACATAGGATTGCTGGGGGTATAGGAACTGAGCTTAATTAAAAGGAAGAAAGGTAAAGACAAAGCTGTTGCAGAAATCATAGGATACATTCTTGTGTTTGCAATGGTAGTAGTTACGGTGACATCGTTCATTGTTGTTTATGTCCCGATATCAAGTAATTCGAATCTTGATAATTATGAATCAAGTTCACTTTCAACAATGACTTCTTTGCAAACGCATCTTTCGACTACTGCTTCTCTTAATTCGTCGCATTTTTCGCAAAGTATACCTATGGGTGTCAAAGGATCATTCTTTGCTTCCAATACCCCGACTACAATAGGACTTCAGTCGACTTCTCCTAACTATACGATGTCCTATGGAATCTCTCTTAACATACAAGTTGAAGGACATCAGAGCAAGATTAATAATCCCGACAACAGGGTTATTGGCTCCATTAACGTAGGGGACAACCCTGATGGTATAGTTTATGATTCAACAAATGGCTTTCTTTATGCGATAAATTATTATTCTAATATAGGGGGCGAAGGTTCAATTTCCATACTCACCGGCACTAGCGGGAATGCGGTCGGTACCATTCAACTTAATGCACATCCATATGCAATAGCTTACGACAGCTCGACTCAAGAGCTTCTGCTTACACTTTACAAATCAAACACAGGCACTGGAGAGTTGATGGCAATAAGTACTGTAACTGATCAGATAACTCAAACGATTAACCCACCAGGTTATATATTCTACGATATCGCATTTGATCAAGCCACTGGAGCTGCAATCGTTTCTTTCGAAAACCAGTACACGGGGGCAGTAGGTTTGAATATTTACAATGCGAGTAGTTTCATAATTATAGAAGGACCCTTAAATTATGCTCAAAACAGTGGAACAATCCCGTCAGCCCTGACCTATGACCCGGCGAATGGACTGATTTATGTGGCGGGCGGATATAATATCTGGACTATTAACGGAGTTACGTACCAAATTGTGGATTACTATCCACTTACTTCTCCTTGGAACATGGTTTTCGACTCAGTTAACGGAATGGTTTATTCTACAGCAAATTATGTTTCTGGATCAGGATATGGAACCGTCATACCTGAAAGTGATGGATTCCATACGGCTTACGTTTATAACAGCACTACTTCGAGCCTTGTCCAGACTCTTAATGTAGGATATTGTCCGGATGCAATCCTTTTTGATCCTGCTAACAGGTACATATATGTTTCCAGTTATGGGGATGGGACGGTTTCAATATTTGACGGCACTAATCTATCTAATCCATCACCAATAAGCGTCTTGAATGTTGGCTATGGACCGGGTGCGGGTTTCAATTCAATAGCCTATGACACAGCTACTGGTAATGTGTATATAACAAATATAAACTCTAATAATGTAAGCATCATAGAGGGAAATACTAACCTTTCTCATGGATGGAGGATAACTGGATCAAAACTTGGGCTTAATTGTGAACTTAACGCCTCTGGCTCTCTTTCCCTTGCCGCAGGCAATGGTTTCTCGCATAATGATGTTATAGACCTTGAGGATGGATCTGTTATTAACTTGCAAAACAGTCAGCCCCCCATCTCACAAACGGTATTGCCTTTTGAGTTCAATCTAACAAGCGGTTACTTAGGTCTTGATATGAACATGCAAAACTTTGGAGGTAGTAGTAACATTAGCCTCTCATCCGCGACTGCGGTTACCTTCAATGCGATAAGTTTGGAATATCTTTCAATGGAAATAAGCTCCGGCACTACAGTTTCATTGTCAGGACCAGATGGACAAAGCGTTACCGCAGATATACTGAACATACACCTGTACAATTTTACCTATACATTTAGGTCGAGCGATATACAGCAATGGAATGATGTTTTTTACCATCAATATGTAAACAGTTCAGCAACTGACCAGTATATTAGTGGACTCACAAGCTGGGCTTTCCCAACACTTCCAATTTCTGCGCACATTTCAACAAACTCTATCACGTTTTCCGCAACCAGTGATATTGTCGTGTATTCATTTTTGATAACATATTCCTCATATGCCGTTTCCCTGTCTTTGTAAGAGGGGGAAATAAATTATTTATTTTTTTACTATTAAATAAGTGCAAAACTTGCAAATTATTCTGCTTAAGCTTTATCTGGAAAAGTTATCAAAATCCGCCTACCTAAACATAATAATACAACAAAGGCTTCATGGTACCTGTGGAAATATCGCCCATTGACTACAGATATGGACGGATGGAGGTCAAATCCATTTTTTCCCAGGAAAACAGGCTTAAGATGATGCTCTTAGTCGAGCATGCAGTCCTTGAGGCAAAGGCAGAATTCGGCCTGGTGCCAAAAAAAGTTCCTGATGACCTTAAACAATTGATTGCATCATCCGCATCCATGATAGGAGAGATAAATAATGAAGAGAGAAAGACAAAGCATGACGTCATGGCGATCATCAATGTTATAAATCGTCACAGTAAAGGGCTTGGTGAATATCTCCACGCTGGAATGACTTCTAATGACGTCAATGATACCGCTACGGCACTTCAACTCAAGTCCTTTCTCCTGTTATACATAGGGAGTCTGGGTAGTTTATTACTTCATATTTCAAAAATTGTAAAGGAGCACTCATCGTCACTCATGGTGGGAAGGACTCATGGACAGCACGCAAGTCCAATTACTCTTGGGCTGAAAATGGCAGTCTTTCTTGGAGAACTAGACCGGCATGCTGAAAGACTTATTCAAATATATCCACGGATCCTAGTTGGCAAGATTCGCGGTCCAGTAGGCACAGGTGCAGGACTTGGACCTCGTGCACTTGACATAGAGGACCAGTCCCTGAACATCTTAGGCTTGAAAGTCGAGGAGAATTCGACCCAGTTAATTGGAAGAGATCGGTACATTGAATTCCTCTCACTTCTTGTTAATATAAGTGCCACGATTGAAAGATTGGCGACCGAAATCAGAAACCTCCAAAGACCTGAAATCGCTGAAATAGGAGAAGGCTTTGACAAGAAAAACCAGGTCGGCTCAAGCGCGATGCCATCAAAGATGAATCCGATCACATCCGAGAACATCTGCAGCCTTGCCAGGCTGATTCGCGGATATCTAACGCCGGAAATAGAAGGGTCCATTTTGTGGCATGAACGTGATCTGACAAATAGTGCCCTTGAGAGGTTCACAATACCCTATGCATGCATCCTGTCAGATTACATAGCTGTTGAGCTGTCGGAAGTTATGGAGAATCTATGGATTGATAATGAGAGAATGCTTCAGAATATCAAGAACGATCCTAAATGCATGTCTGAATCCTTGGTTTATGCCCTGACTCAGAAGGGTACAGCCAGGAGTGAGGCACATGAAATGGTCAGAAAAGCATCAATGTCTTCTCTTACATCGGAAGACTTCCGGAAAAACATTTTAAAAGCTGTACAAGATATTTTAACTATAAAAGAAGTAGACAGCTCATTAAACCCCAAAAACTTTATTGGGGCCAGCGAAGAAATTTGTAAGAGAACAGTAAAACGCAATTCTAGAATAATGAGAGATCTTGATAAAATGAGAGAGGTTCTTGTTTCATGAGCGTTCTTGAACCTGGCATAAACCTGAAGGCATCCATACTTCAGATACTTGCCGCCAAGGATTGCACCATATCAGGCATACATAATGCTCTGCGGGAACAAGGGATAGAGGTGCATCGCCTTATCCTCACGGGTTATTTAAGGGCACTGAAGGATCTCGAAATCCTGGATGAACAGGAAGTTAAACCCTCCAAACTCTATTCACTGAGCAAAAAAACAACCTCCGACATTTATAGCATCGTTGGAAAGGTGGCATCCTCAATAGACGAGGATAAGGCGCCCGAGATTGCACTTGGAATTTTGAGCACTATGTTCAACAGGCCAATTTTCCTGCGCGAGATTGAGCGTTGCGGTTTGATTTCACCGCGAAGGTACCAGAAAGTTGTACCGCCAGATAGGATAAAGTATATTGAAAAGCTTGGTGCCGCCGGTGTTCCGGTTCCACCGAACAGTATCATGATTGAACCTGACAGCACATTCAAGATTCCCGACGACATTATGATGCGCATTCTTTTCGAGGCATTTAACCTTAGGAGATATTCCAGAGAATCCAACAAATCCCCTCAACAGACTCTCTAACAGTTGAATGTAATATTGCTTGTAGAGCTAGGAAAGGGTTAAATCAGTATTTTAAATGCACCAGGGTTGAAAAGACTGGGTGGCGGATCAGCTTACACCGGCAAACTGCCGGAAGGTTGCATTCTCTGTGCAAAGGGGGGCAAGATGGTCCTTTTCGTTTCTGGCATATGCGATGCCAAGTGCTTCTATTGCCCCATCTCATCGGAGAAGAAAATGCTGGATGTAATGTTTGCAGACGAGATGCCGATAAGGGACATGAGGGATGCAATACTCGAAGCAAACATGATCAACGCAACTGGAACCGGTATTACTGGCGGTGACCCGTTGAAGTTCTATGAAAGAACATCCGACTATATCCGGATGCTCAAAGCTGAATTCGGTCCTCGTCACCATATACACCTTTACACCATAAGCGGGTCGAAGGAGGCCATAGACTCGGTTGCAGCGGCTGGACTTGACGAAATCCGCTTCCATCCACCTGAGGAAATATGGAAGCACATGGATCGTTCCATTTTCAAGCATCGCATAAAGTGGGCGAGAGATAATGGCCTTTCAGTTGGCATCGAGGTTCCATCCCTTCCTGGACGTGAGGAGGACATGAAAGCGCTCATAGAATTCAGCGAGCGCATGGACCTCGATTTTATAAACTTGAATGAACTGGAATTTTCGGAAACAAACTTTCGCAACCTGCTCGGCAGAAATTACACAATAAAGAATGATTACGAATCCGGGGCAAAAGGAAGCAGGGAATTGGCCTTGAAAATGGTCAGGCAGTTTCCCAACCACACGGTGCATTACTGCTCGGCAGCTTTCAAGGACGGCGTACAGCTCAAGAACAGGTTGAAGCGTCGCGCGTCAAACATTGCAAGAAGGATCGATATAGTTACGAAGGACGGCACCATACTGAAGGGGATAGTGGATAACATAGATCTGCCTGCAGTCGTTGAAAACCTCAAATCTGTTGGCGTGCCTGATGAAATGTTCTTCGTTAACGAAAAGAAAAAGAGGGTTGAGATACCAACATGGATTATACCAGAGCTGAAGAAGCTCCTGGACTACAGTTTCTACGAAGTCGAGGAATATCCGACGTGGGATGCAATCGAAGTAGAACGCCTCAAGCTATGAGCCTTCAAGGGTGCACTTGAGTTCAAGGTATCCGCTGCTTCCTGTCCAGACCTTTTTTGCATCCTTTATTGTGATGCTTCCATTTCCATGCATTCCCGTTACAAAGGACTCGTATTCTCCGCCTTCGCCCAGGGGGTTCACCTTATACTTTCTCTCAACTCGGGCGATATCTGAAATAAAGTTCTCATCCATGCTTCTCCCTAGATAGCTCTCGTCAAGTCCTTCTGCCGAAACTGACACTATGATAGCACTGATTTTGCGAAGCAATAGTTCCTCGAGGACGAGATATGGATCAAGACGCCATAATGGCGAGAAAGAGATCATTTTTTCCAGCGTGCACAGCTTTTCTATCCTGGAATGCTGGTAGTCCGATGCAGTTGCACCTGAAACTATTGCCTCTATCCCGCTATCATGCATGACAGTGAAATACGAATCGAACTCGCTTTCCCTGATTTCACGAGCCTCAAGACCAAGTAGTCTTGCGGTTAGGGCTGCATTTCCGATATTTGGAACATGGAACATCGGGCTATCTTTTTCCGGCTGCACAATGAGGGCGTATTCTATGTCCATCCCGCTTTCCATAGCAATAACCGCAGAAAGAAAGGAATCCTTGCCACCTGATAATAGGGATACAGCTTTCACAGCTGGTTATATCAAACTTTTATATTTTTATGTCATTACTGAGTGATAATCATGGTAGAACTGAACTCAAAAGCACCCGACTTTAAACTGATAGACTCGAACCTGAAACACAAGACGCTTGCCGACTACAAAGGAAACAAGACCGTGCTCCTGTTTTTCCCCGGTGCTTTCACCGGCGTATGCACAAAGGAGATGTGCACATTCAGGGATTCAATGTCCAAATTCAATAACTTGAAGGCAAAGGTTGTCGGCATAAGCGTTGATCAGCCCTTTTCACTTGCACAGTTCGCAAAGGAGAACAACCTCAACTTTGATCTATTGAGCGACGCGACGAGGGAAGTGTCAAAGAAATATGAATCCCTGCACAACGACTTTGTCAACGTTCCGGGACTGACGGCTTCAAAGAGATCCGTTTTCATTCTAGATCAGAATGGTGTTGTAAAATACAAATGGATATCCGACAACCCTGGCGTTGAACCCAACTATGCCGAAATAGAAAAGGAACTTTCAAAGTTCTGATCTCACATGAACAAAGAGATGGCCAGACGCCTGATTGCAATCGCAATTTCCGGTAGACGCGGAGCCGACTCTTTAACGAAAGCCGAGATGGTGAAGGAGATCGCGTTCAAGAGGCACCTTCTTTCGACAGAGGAGGTTGAGAGGCTCTGTGACGAAAGCGTGAAGGAGGGTCTTCTATCGGAAAAAGAAGGCCGGCTTGTTCCAAATTTTACGGTATCCGGAATATCCGTACCGCTTGATTTTTCCGTCTCTGTGCAGGAGCTGTTCTCCGCAGATATGGATAGGCCCTTATCGGACAGGCTTCTTGACTATGCTGCGTCGACGGGAAAAGTGTCAAAGAAGGAGGCAATCAAGATGGCCGGTGATTTCCTTCATGGAATGAACTACATGGATTTTGCGACGGCTCTTCTTGCCGTTCTGACGGACGCAGGCATAGACGTATCAGAATTCGTAAAAGAGATCATTTAGAAAGAATTTTTGACATCCTGCCTGCAATCTGCATAGCCTCATCCACATTCTCCATTTCCATTGCGATGTCTGATGCAAGGTCATAGACAGCTGAAACGTCATCAAGGAAGCTCTTCCTGTCCTTTTTAGCCTTAATATTCAATGCAAATTTCTCGGCCTCATCTATCAGCTTCATGGCATCCTCAAGGACCTTGGAAGGATCGGATTCCTCCCTCTTCATTGTAAGCAGGCCAACTGAAGCCTCAAAATATGAACCGATGTTTCCGTTCTTTTTTGCTAGTTCTGCTGCCTGCGAATAGATGTCGACGGCTTCCTTCCTTCTCCTCTTTTGCCCAGAAAGAAGATCTGCCTTGGTTGTGAGCAACTGAACAAAGGCCTCATCATCCTTCAGTTCCTGTGCTATCTTTATTGCTGAGTCGAGCCGCTTCTCGGCCTCTGCCGACTTATTGCAGTCCATCTCCACGAATGCAGAATACAGGAGGTCATTCATCATTGCATCTTTTGAATTGTTCTTCTTGTGAATCTCGAAAGCCCTGTCTGCGTATGGAAGTGAATTCTCGTCAGTTTTTGGGTTCATTCCGTAATAAGCCTGTGAAATGGCTGTATAGAGATCGGCTGCCTCATCTGTGGTTTTACCCTCAAATTCAGGTTCAAGCTTTGAGAGTTCTCTTAGCGCATCAAGATTCTTCCCCTTATCAAGCAGTGCAAGCCCGGCTTCCATTGCTTCCTTTATGTCGGTCATCTGGCCCGCTATCATCGTTGGAGGCTATTTATTATTTTTTTCAAGTGATGCAAGAATACGCTTTGCATTGGAAGGTGATATGTCGCCGGACTTTACCATTTCCTCCACAACACTTTCAATAAGGCTGTCCGGTGAACCGGCACTCATTGCTATATTCCTCGCATGAAGTTTCATGTGGCCTTTCTGTATGCCTTCATTCGCAAGTGCTCGTATTGCAGAAAAGTTCTGTGCCAGTCCAACCGCAGCAAGCACATAACCGAATTCACCTGCGCTCTTTACGTCAAGAATCTTCTTTGCAACCGTTGCCTTTGGCGAGACACCAGTGGATCCGCCAAGAATACCCACCGCCAGGGGAAGTTCTATGCTTCCTACAAGGTCGCCGTTGCTGCTCTTTGAATACTTAGTAAGAGAATGATAACCACCGATTGAAGCAAATGCATGCGCTCCTGCCTCTACGGCCCGCCAATCATTCATCGTTGCCAGAAGAACTGCATCCACACCGTTCATAATGCCTTTATTGTGGGTTGCTGCCCTGTACATGTCAAGCTCTGCAAACCTGTATGCTTCCAGAATCCTGTCAACTCCATTCTCGCCGCCAATGGCTTCCTTCTTGAAAACAGCAGATGCATACGACCTCCTGTGAATGCTAAGGTTGCTCAATATTCTCAGGTTGACTCTTCCTCCAGTTATTTCCTGCAGCATCGGGGAAATATGCTCACACATTGAGTTGACGATATTCGCTCCCATGGCATCCATTACATCGACAAGGAGATGTACGATAAGCATCCGGTTACCCGACCCAATAATCCTGCACTCCAGATCCTTTGCGCCTGCTCCGTTATCTCTCAGCGTCTTGCTTTTCTCGTTCGCTGTTTTAAGAATTGTTTCCTTATTCCGCAAGATACGGATAACTGCGTCATCTGGTGAATCGAGATCCAGTATCTGAATCTGACCTATCATTATGGGTTCTGTGGAGTAGCCGGAGAATCCGCCTGAAAGCCTTGCAACCTTGGCACCATTCGAACAGGCAGCCACTACCGATGCCTCCTCAATTGCCATTGGTATCATGTAGTCCTTTCCGTTTATGAGGAAATAAGTTGCAACTCCAAGCGGAATTTCCGCAACTCCGATGACATTTTCAATAAGCCTGTCGACTTTGTCAAGCGAGATTGCACCTGATGAGGAGATGTGCCTGACCTCTTCTTCAGAAAGATCCAGGAGTTCCCTGAGAAGCGATAAGCGTTCAGTGGTGCTGAGCTTATGAAATCCCGATACAGCGGAATTATTCTTCATATCTCCTTATTTGATATGTATATATAATCATCACTCGGCAGTAATATAACTGCCATTTGAAGGCTTCCCGGATCCGCCATTTATGGAAGTTTTTCCACTTTCTCTGTTACTCATGCATGCTGTATACCCTTGCAAATTCTTTCTCTCTCTTCCTGTCCTGATCTGGATCCGCTCAACACCTTCCTTTAGATTTTGATTGGCTTTATCGCTCCTTCAGCACGATTGTTTGTTTTTTCCACTAATCTTTTCAAACATATCTGAATGTGTCATCCATCTTCATTCTTTGCTTAACCTGCTTCTTCTCCTTTGTAAGTTTCTTCTTATGATTGCCTGTATCATCTGATCTCTGATCTGGGTTCAGTACACATATTCAAGTGCCTTGGACCTAACCTGATGTGCCTGATGATGCTGAAAAGGAGGGGATGATGACCTGGTCCACGGAAATTGCATGAGGAACAGATGAAAAAAGGGAAACTAAGAGATGAGGGAATCATCTTCGATAGCATTGGCCATGAATTCGCCTTAATTTCCCAGAAAAGGTCAATCCAGAGCAAAAACTAATATGTTGTCAGAAATTGTCAGCCGTGAAAAAACAAACGATAGCGCTTGTGGCTTTCTTGACTGCAATACTACTTGTTTTTGTTACCAGTGGCATATCGACTGCTTGTTACACTGATGGAGGTTCATGCGATACAATCACATGGGAGGCAAAATCAGATACTACGGTGACAAGTGCGGTGAAAACGCTATTTTTCCTTTCTATGAAGATGGGAACATGACTTCAAATGGCGTGATTACAACCTGCGGTGGACCCTACACATATTATGACTATACGCAGTTTTGCGCTGCGGTGCTTCTTCCAAGTGGTGGAACAGGAATTCTTCAAGTAGATGTGGGTCAGCAGTATAAGAGTACAACATACGTAGTTTGTTACGGAGGCAACGGTGCACCCACAATCCAGGAGCTAAACTCTACAACTGCCCAGATCACTTTTCAAGGAGTTGGAGCTTGGTCAATTTATGTGGTTTCTGATAATTATATTCACCCTCTCAGGAAACATTCTTCGTTGGAATTTGCCTAAACTCAGGAGAAATTGGAAGCGGAGAAAACCAGAGTATGTTAACAAGTTGCTGAGAACTTTATCAGTTTTCACAATGGTGTCTCATTTAGGAAGTTAATCAGGGATGGTAATAATGCAATCGAAGTTCCATCAGTTGGATAGTCTGGATTCATTGAGAGACTATTGGGGAGTCAAAGACAACCAAGGATCAAATTTAAAGGAGACAGACTTCTCAACAGTTTTAAGCTTGGTATCCAAGCATTACCTGGAAGGCGAATCATCTCATCCTGGTAGTTTATACTTAGTGGAACTTGCCCGAGATGTAGATATCAAAGAGGTTGCGTTCGAGATATGTGCTCAGCTTGTGAATGAAGGATACGTAGTCTTGCTCCCAAATGGGGCGAAAAACTCCGAAGAAGAATTAATTGGACAACAAAAAAGACTCGTCTGCTTGTTAATAGACCCCCAATTTAATTATGCAAGCGGTTCTGGAAGTCAACAGAAATTATCTAATTATATATTGAAGGGTGCGTTGCCGATTGAAAGCATTTCGTTTCCAACTCTACTACTAAGGCACTATTCAGAACCAAATCTTGACAAAGGCGGGAAAATATTTGTCACTCAATTATCACTGGATAAAAAACACCAGATGATCAAATTATGGCAGATAGCCACTCTGTTGTTCGTGGCTGGAATCCTAATGTATTATTATGTGCTGTCAATTTTCCTATTTTTTGAGCCAGGAATTGCTGAAGTGCAGAATCCACAGAATTTAACGACAATTAGCAATTATTTGTATGTAATTTCGTATTCAACGATGGCCATGGGTTTGGCATTTTTGTTCATATCCGTTTGTATTGGTAAGTTTGTGTCATTGACTAAAGCTGGATTAATAACAAGCCTTGGGCTCATCCTTCTCTTTTTGTTTATGATATTTCCACACTATGTCCTTGTCCTTTCTTTTACTTCCAATCCCACTTTCCCAGGGCAGGCGGGGTTCAAACTTATTCCATCTAGTTTATTGTGGCCTTTTGCTTATTATTTATCACAGATTTTAGTTTTCCCATCTTGGTGGGGCACTTGGGAAGGGCAGATATTTCTTAATTCGGCAATCTTCCTGTCCATATCGCTTGGTATTTATACATTCTTGAATTTACGCGAGAATTATAAAGTTTCTATATTATTTATGACGTCGGTGGCATTGAACGTGGTCTTTAGTAGCTTAACGAATGTTTATTCACCCCTTGTCAGGTTAACTTTTTCTGCTCCACCAAATCAAGGAGCGCTATTAGCCGTTAATATAATGTCTTGGGTAGTAAACATCACAAACCTAGTAGTACCTGTAGCATGCCTATTCGCTCTGTTGCCTAGTGTTAAGACAACATAATTAATGTGCATATTTTCATTTACTGTCCAGTTTTTTCCTTGTGGATACCTGTGTACTACTGCATAGGATCTCCTTTGGCAGTTTGAGTGAAAGTGCTTTAAGGAGTCTTGATACGAGTTCCCTTGGTTCAGGTACCTGATTATACTTCACTGTACATGTATGCACTGTCATGCAGTTTATTGACGAAAGTTCATGTATGCCCTCTCGTGCGTGCCTTCTTCCTCGTTCTTACAGGTCTCAAGTCTATCGTATCTGATTTGATTGTCCTGATTGCCCATTCAACTCTTGCCAGATCTTTATATGTCCGGTGGATTATATTCATGCTCCCCTGATCTGCAGGCTGCTTCGATCTTATGACATAACAGCAGTCAAGCGTCGATATATCCTTCATTGTATCCTCATCTCTTGTTATGGAAAACGTTTCGTTGATGCAATGAGACTCTCCATAACCAACCCTTACAATCATCTGAGCAGAAAGCCCACTCCTTCAGGTGTGGAATGAATGCGAAATGCCTAAGCGCAGGCTTGATATCATTAACATAGGACCGCAGGAAATGCGGGAATTTAAGCCTGGTAAGCCACCCGAAAGGGATGGTGGGAGATGAAATAAGACCTTCAGGTTGCATGATGAAGGCGCTGTCAATGAAGCACGGACCTCACAAGCTTTCGCTGTGTGAGGATGTCAGAGATCCATAAGGAATGTTACCAGAGGAATGAATTTACATAGGGCGGGCCTCATATAATCAATGCAAAAGTCCAGAAGAGGAAGCGAGCTTCAAGAAATATCTCATAGAACTGGGGCGAAGTATGCGCAGTAATGGTGAACAACGAGGACAGAGAGGAAAGAACCCGCAAACAGTCCTGATTAGAGACAGTGTGGGTAAGGCCATTCTTTATCTCTTGTGGTTAGCCTAGGCTGTATTTAAAATTAACGCAGTTTAAAGATACTGTCACGTCAGTGAAATTATTAATTACCTCTCAGTGATATGTTTTTTTCTGATGATTAAAAATCGGAGCATTACTTCCATAGACGACGTTTCTGAGGACGAGATGATTGAAATTTTTGACGTAGCCGAGAGAATGCTTTCTGCACTTGAGTCCCAGAAGCGATTGACCTCGATGTCCGGGAGAATAATGGCTACGCTCTTCTTTGAGCCAAGCACCAGAACACGTCTGTCATTTGAGAGTGCAATGAACCGCCTCGGCGGCAGCGTGATAGGGTTTTCTGATGTCAAGTCTTCTTCAGTTTCAAAAGGAGAGACCCTCGCAGACACGGTAAGGATGGCCGAATCTTATTCAGATATAATCGTTATACGACATCCACTGGAAGGAGCCGCCAGGCTTGCTTCCAAATTCACAGCCCGACCAATTGTGAATGCGGGTGACGGATCCGGGCAGCATCCTACCCAGACCCTGCTTGATCTCTTCACAATCAAGAAGGAGATTGGGCGGCTCGAGAACCTGGATATAACACTCGTAGGCGACTTGAAGTATGGAAGGACGGTCCATTCACTCCTTCTTGCACTCGCTAGGCTTAATGCAACAGTGCACCTGGTCTCCCCTCCGGGCCTGAGGATTCCCCATCATGTGATATCTTCCGTCAAGGACAAGATTGACATCACGGAACTTGACGATCTTTCCAAGGTTATTCATGATACGGATGTGCTCTATGTCACCAGGATACAGAAAGAGAGGTTTCCGGACACGGAGGAGTACCAGAAGCTCATAGGTTCCTATTCAATTGATAGCTCAATCGTTTCGACGATGAAGCAGGATTCTATAATAATGCACCCTCTCCCAAGGGTGGATGAAATCAGGCCAGAAGTTGATACCCTTCCCCAGGCGAAATATTTCAGGCAGGCATTCTATGGTGTTCCTGTGAGAATGGCTCTGATCACGCTTCTTCTTGGAGGTGATCTATAATGGATAAGACACTACTCATATCCAAGATACGCGACGGAACAGTTATTGATCACGTGAAGGCTGGAATGTCCTTGAAAGTCCTCTCGATCCTGAACATAACTGGGAAGGAGCAGCTTACAGTAAGTGTCGGTATGTACGTACCAAGCAAGAGGCTGGGCTTCAAGGATGTTGTCAAGATAGAGCAGAGATCCCTTGAAAGACCCGAACTGGACCGGATCGCCCTGATAGCCCCCGACGCTTCCATAAGCATAATACGTAATTACGAGGTCGTTGAGAAGTTCAGTGTTGCACTCGAAGACAGGATAGTAGGCATCATAAAATGCTCCAACCTCAACTGCATATCAAACACAAGAGAACCTATAAAACCCGAGTTCTTTGTAAGAAGCAGAAAACCGCTTGCATTGGAATGTATTTATTGCGATAGGGAGATGTTTGAGAATGAGGTATTATCCTCACTCTAAATCATAAAATTTAGATAAATGGATTTTTCATTTCTGAAGCTATCTCGCTCAAAATAGCTCCATATGTCTTCAGATCTCTGCAGATTACGTCATTGACCCTGTCCATTGCCATGAATGAAGCCAATGGATCGAGACGCATTTCCTTGCCTAGAAGGAGCTCGTTGTCATAAACCTTGACATTTGAGTCATGGCTCATGAGCTCGATAATGGCCTTATCTGCCTGGAACCTCTGCATCTTCTGTGTCTTCTGTGGCTTCACAACAATGCTCATGTGAGGAATTCCTCTCTTCTTAAGCAGTTTTGCAAATTCTATGTGCATTGTCTGCCCAAAGTTACCTCCAAATCCGGTAACAAGGATGAAACCTGACGACTTGTCCATGTTGCTCAGTATCTGCTCAGCAAGAAGATGTGGTGATGAGACGAACTGTGTGCCGCCCACTTTAATTGTATTGATCTTGTAATAGACGCTTTCTAGAGCCAGCCCATTTCCTGCCGACTTGGATATTCCTGCCCTGTTCTCGTCGAGATCAACCTCAAAGTATGATGCTCTATGGAACCATCTCCTCTTCTCCTTGACAGGTTTTGGCTGTGCATCATTGAGCACCACCGAGTGGAAATTGATCTTTCCTGTCTCGAAGGGTAGAACCTTCTTCAATATCCTTGCGCCCGCTTTTCCAAAAGAGACAAATGTTGTGTCGTCCCTTTCTTCGAAATATTCCTGTACAACTCCTACTATCC
>JAMCPG010000056.1 GCA_023379845.1 Thermoplasmatota archaeon | reverse complement strand
CCGGAAGGATCATTGAAATCGTTAGGAAGAGCCCTACGGCTGGAATTTCGAGATACTATAGGGTTGTAGTGAGAGAGGTTTCTAGATGAAGGAGATTGTTAACGCATTTTTTAAAACGGAAAGCATTGTAAATCACCAAATCGAATCATTCAACTATTTTGTAGCAACAAAAAATAATCCTAACAGCGTAATGCAGCAGGTTGTAGACGAAACTAAGGTCACCGACGAAGATGAACCGGGGATGATGACCCTCGACAAAACAAAAACGGGTGGCCGTGACATCAAGATCTATTTTTCAAGGAAAAAAGGAAATGGGAAAAATCAATCAGAGGCCAGTATCTGGGTGGAAAGACCCGAGATAAAGGAAGCCTCGGGAGCTTCAAACCAGATAACTCCAAACGAAGCTAGACTTCGAGATCTCCACTATCTGGCGCCTGTCAACCTTAAGGTAAGGATTTTTGAGGACGGAGTCGAAAAGGAGCCAGAAACAATCAAAATCGGTGATCTTCCGGTGATGATAAGGTCCAAGGTGTGCACCCTGCATGAAAGCAACCTTGACTCTTACATTGAGAAAAATAGCGGTCCTGTAAACGGAACAAGAAAGGAAAAACTGCAGTATGTTGGTGAGGACCCGGACGATGCGGGCGGTTATTTCATTATAGGCGGAGGAGAACGGGCTATCGTATCGCTCGAGGATCTGGCACCGAACAAGATACTTGTTGAGCATGAGGAAAAATATGACGCTATGCTGGAAGTTGCCAAGGTCTTTTCGCAGAAGGGCGGATTCAGGGCACTAACTTCCATGGAAAAGCAGGCAGATGGTGGTATCAGTGTTACGATACCTTCAGTTGCCGGAACAATACCGCTTGTAATACTTATGAAGGCGCTTGGACTGGAAAAGGACGTCAGAATTCACGATTCAATCGCCTCGGTAAGAGGTATGGAACCGATTATATATTCAAACATCGAGGACGCGCACGATCCAAAGTACCTTCCTCCATCCGGAGTCAATACCACTGTAGATGCAATTTCTTATCTTGAGAAAAGATTTGCAGCCGGACAGGCAAAAGAATTCAGGGAAAAGAAAGTATCACAGATGCTTGACAAATCACTTCTTCCTCACCTCGGCGATATGCCCGAGGACAGGATGAAGAAGGCCGTATATCTGGGTAGAATGGCCAGGTCCCTTCTGGAACTGCATCTTGGCATCAGGAAGGAGGACGATAAAGATCATCTTTCAAACAAGAGGATAAAACTTACTGGAGATCTTATGGAAGAACTCTTCAGGGCCGCATTCCAGTCAGTCATGAAGGATCTTAAATACCAGTTGGAGAGAACATTCAACAGGAAGAAGGGTATTAGATTAAGACCAGCTATTCGACAGGATCTTCTCACGCAGAAGATCCTTCATGCAATGTCAACCGGGAGCTGGAACAGTGGAAGAACTGGAATATCCCAGCTTCTTGACAGGGTCTCGAACGTGAGCACCCTGAGTCATCTAAGAAGAATAATTTCCCCGCTTACGAGATCTCAGCCGCACTTTGAGGCTCGAGATCTGCATCCGACACAGTGGGGCAGAATTTGTCCTAACGAAACACCGGAAGGACAGAATTGTGGACTGGTTAAGAACGCAGCGCTTCTCATCAATGTAACAGAAGGTATAGATGAGGCACCGGTCTTGCAGCTGCTTGCGGCAAATAACCTCATGGAAGAGGCAGAGATCGGCAATAAGCTGGGCAGGGTATATGTTAATGGTGACTTCGTGGGATATCACGAGAGTCCTGCGAACCTGACGGCACTTATCAGAAAGGAAAGAAGATCCGGCCGCCTTTCGAGTGAAGTTAACGTTAAACACGATACAGAGACAAATGAAGTCATCATAAACTGTGACAGGGGGCGACTTAGAAGACCTTTGCTGACAGTAAAGGATGCCGATGTGACCGTCGACAAAGAGACGCTCAAGAAGATCGACAGTGGGGAATTCACTATAAATGAAGCGGTTGATCATGGATATATTGAATGGATCGACGCAGAAGAGGAAGAGAATCTTCTAATTGCGATATACGCATATGAAATTCCCGATAAATGCCCGAACTGCTCCACCTACCTGCATAGGAACATAGTAGGATGGGTCAATCCTGGTAAGACCGAAGGAAATACGGTCCAGATAGAGTGCAGCGAATGTGGTTCCATGTTCGCATCAAAGAAACTACTGAACAAGGATCACACTCACCTTGAAATTGATCCATCACTTATTCTTGGAGTCGTTGCCTCCGTCATCCCGTATCCGGAGCATAACTCGTCGCCAAGGATCACGATGGCCGCTGCCATGACAAAGCAGAGTATAGGGCTATACGCATCAAATTTCAGGATAAGAAGCGACACAAGGGGCCACCTGCTTCACTATCCGCAGGCACCGCTCGTTAAGACGAGAGTAATGGATTATATCAAATATGACAGGAAGCCAGCCGGTCAGAACTTCGTCGTTGCTATCCTCTCGTACCAGGGATACAACATCCAGGATGCAATAGTCTTCAACAAGGCAGCAATTGAGCGTGGTCTTGGAAGGAGCTCATTCTTCAGGACATACAGCGCAGAAGAGCGCAGGTATCCTGGCGGACAGGAGGACAAATTTGAGATACCGACGCATGACGTCCTGGGAGCAAGGGCAGAAGAATATTACAAGAACCTGGACGAGGAAGGCATCATATATCCCGAATCGTATGTGCAGGGTTCAGACGTTCTGGTTGGAAAAACATCACCGCCGAGGTTCCTGGAGGAAGGCGGAGACAAGCTAGGACCGCAGCGCAGGCGTGAATCCTCAATAACCATGAGACCGAATGAACAGGGATACATTGATAATGTAATTCTCACCGTTTCTGAAAGCAACAGCAAGGTTGTCAAGATAAAGGTCAGAAGCGAAAGGATACCCGAACTTGGTGACAAGTTTGCCTCAAGACATGGCCAGAAGGGTGTAATAGGTGCTGTGGTTCCACAGGAAGATCTACCGTTCACTGAGGATGGAATTATTCCTGACATCATCATCAACCCTCATGCCATTCCGTCGAGAATGACAGTGGGCCACATACTGGAAATGATTGGAGGAAAAGTTGCTTCCATGAAGGGATCAACCATAGACGGGACCATATTTTCCGGAGAACCAGAAAGAGGACTCAGGGACGGTCTTGAGAAATATGGATTCAGGCGATCTTCGACCGAGGTAATGTATGATGGCATTCTCGGAACAAAGTTCAAGGCTGACATCTTTACCGGCGTCATATATTACCAGAAGCTGCACCACATGGTTGCAGGCAAGTTCCATGCAAGATCCAGGGGACCTGTGCAGATACTTACGAGACAGCCTACAGAGGGAAGATCAAGACAGGGAGGCCTCAGGTTTGGTGAAATGGAGCGTGATACCCTGATTGCTCACGGGGCAGCTATGGTCATCAAGGACAGGCTGCTGGACCAGAGCGATGGTACCATACTGTATATATGCGGTAATCCGAAATGCGGACATCTTGCGATTTATGACAGGAGGAAAGGAACCCTGAAATGTCCTGTATGCGGTAACACTGGAAATATTCACCCGGTCGAGACAAGCTATGCTTTCAAGCTGATGAGGGACGAGCTTTCTTCAATGGGTGTAATGATGCGTCTTATCTTGGGTGATTTAAAATGAATGAGGGAATATCAAAGAGAATTTTTTCCATAAATTTTGCGCTGCTGTCTCCAGAAGAAATCAGGAAGATGTCCCAGATCAAGGTCATCACCGCTGATACGTATGACGATGATGGTTACCCGATCGAGCGCGGCCTTATGGATCTTCACCTTGGCGTAATAGAACCAGGCTTGAAATGTGCAACATGCGGTGGCAAGGTTGATGAGTGCCCCGGCCACTTTGGGCACATTGAGCTTGCAATGCCCGTCGTTCATGTGGGCTTCATAAAGGAGATCAAGACATTCCTGGATGCGGCCTGCGGTACATGCGGTAGGGTAAAGCTTGTCCCAGAAAGACTTCAAGAATTCAGGGCGAGGGCAAATGAAATAGAGAGCACATCAAGCGATCCTGATGCACTTGCCATTGCATCAAAGAGATACATTGAGGAAGCATCATCGACGCCAATATGCCCGCACTGCGGTGCACAGCAGAAGAAGGTATTCCTCGACAAGCCAACCACATTCAGGGAAGAGCAGATTAAGATAACACCAAAGGAGATAAGGGAAAGGCTTGAAAAAATACCGAACGAAGAACTTTTCCTGTTTGGAATGAACTATGAGGTTGCAAGACCAGAGTGGATGGTGCTTACAGTACTGCCAGTTCCGCCCATTAACGTCAGGCCATCCATTACACTTGAAACAGGTGAGAGAAGCGAGGACGATCTGACACACAAGCTGGTCGATATCATAAGGATAAGCCAGCGTCTCCGGGAAAGCAGGGATAACGGTTCCCCACAATTGATTATTGAGGATCTATGGGATCTCCTGCAGTTCCATGTTACGACATACTTTGATAACCAGACGGCAGGGATACCGCCCGCGAGGCACAGATCCGGCAGGGCGCTCAAAACACTTGCACAAAGACTGAAGGGTAAAGAGGGAAGATTCAGGTCCAATCTATCAGGTAAAAGGGTCAACTTTTCAGCCAGAACCGTGATTTCGCCGGAACCTTTTCTTTCGATAAATGAAATAGGAGTGCCAGAGAAAGCTGCGCGTGAATTGACAGTTCCTGTTATGATAAACATCTTCAATCTGGAGAGCATCAGGGAGATAGTCAAGCACGGTCCGGAGCCTAGAGATGAACTTGGCAGATACCTTCCCGGTGTAAATTATATTATAAGACCGGATGGAAGGAGGATGAAGGTCACGGTCCAGAACGCGGAGGAAAGCTCCAAGAGAATCGAAGTAGGCTGGACGGTCGAAAGACAGCTCATGGAAGGAGACATCGTCCTATTCAACAGACAGCCTTCACTTCATAGAATGTCCATGATGGGTCACACGGTGAGGATTCTTTCGGGGCAGACATTCAGGTTTAATCTTGCTGTATGCACTCCGTACAACGCGGACTTCGACGGGGACGAGATGAACCTGCACATACTGCAGAAGGAGGAGGCAAGGGCAGAAGCGAGGATTATCATGAAGGTCCAGGAACAGATAATGTCACCAAGGTTCGGCGGACCGATCATCGGCGGGATACATGATCACATAACGTCGCTTTTCCTTCTCACGCATCTTAATCCTCTCTTCACGGAAGAGGAGACAATGCACATAATGAGCTACGTTCCTGATCCGAGAATGCCTGAACCGGAAACAATCGATGGCAAGAAGTATTACAGGGGAAGGACGATCTTTTCCAGCATCCTTCCGGAAGGATTGAATGTCAAGTTCAGGAGCAAGCTCTGTTCTGGAGCGAAGGATCGCTGTGAATACGAGGACCGGCCTGAAGACAAGGACGTCCTGATAATCAACGGAAAGATGACGACCGGAACAATTGACGAATCGGCAATAGGTCCCTTCTCTGGTATCATTATAGATAAAATATTCAGGAAATTTGGAGCGCAGGAGAGTTCGAAGTTCATCGATCGTATGACGAGGCTCGCAGTTGGATTCATAAGCAGCAGGGGTTTCTCAACGGGTATTGCTGACTATGATATACCGGAAAATGCGGTTGCACAAATAGCCGAGATATCGGAAGAGGTCGTTGAGAAGATTAACAAGGTCATCGAGAGCTACAACCAGGGCCAGCTTGAGTCAATGCCCGGCAGATCGCTCGAGGAAACCCTTGAAATGGAGATACTCGGGCTGACAGGCCAGGTTCGTGACGAATCAGGCAAGATTGCAAGCGCCTATCTCGGTCTGAACAATCCATCTGTCATCATGGCGAGATCCGGAGCAAGAGCAAAGATGCTGAATATTTCGGAGGTCGCTGGAATGGTAGGTCAACAGTCGGTCAGGGGCGGAAGAATCAACAGAGGTTATAGCGGCAGGACGCTTCCGCACTTCAGGAAGGGAGACATGGGGGCATATGCAAGAGGTTTCGTACAGTCTTCATACAAGAAGGGGCTGGAACCGCTTGAATACTTCTTCCATAGTATTGGAGGCCGTGAAGGACTTGTGGATATAGCCGTGAGGACATCACGTTCCGGTTATATGCAGAGAAGATTGATTAATGCATTCGAGGACCTGAAGGTTGACGAGAACAGAAGGGTTCAGGATACGGTTGGAGAGATCGTACAGTTCAAGTATGGCGAAGACGGTGTTGATCCAACAAAGAGCGACCATGGAAAAACGGTGGACATGGATTTCATCCTCATGGACGAAGAACACGAGGTGAAGCAATGAACGTTATCCTCTGGAAAGACAGCAAGAAGAACGTTGAAAGCATTGTGTCAAATGCTCCATGCCTGTATGCAGTTGATTTTAACCTTCCCGAAGAGGTGCCCAAAGAAGGATACATTGCCTCTGACATGAAGGCTGCAAGATACCGGATTACGATCAGTTCTGCAGAACCAATAAAGAAGCAAAAGAACATAATCAGGAAGAAGAAGGAGGGCCTTAAGGCTGTCTTGAAAATAGAGGGCATACAGGAAATATCCCCGATACCGCTATCTGAATTCTCGCTTCCATTAGAAGGTCTTAAGACTTTTGCAATAGTTGAGCGGCTCTCCATGAAGATAACTGAAAAAGAGCCTCTGGAGGGAATCATAAACGCCGAGGAGCGTAAGGTTATGGATAAGGCAAAGGACATGGGAATAGTCTTGCCTTATTCAGTTATCAGGGACATAGCGTCAAAGATTAAGGGACTCCCAGAAAAGGAGATAAAGTCCATTCTGAACAGAGTAAACGAGGAAGTCAAGCGGAAACAGATCGATCCATACGAGGCTGTAGGCATAGTTGCTGCGCAAAGTATAGGTGAACCCGGTACACAGATGACCATGAGGACTTTCCACTTTGCTGGTGTCAGGGAAATGAATGTCACGCTCGGTCTTCCAAGACTCATAGAGATCGTTGACGCAAGGAGAACTCCAAGCACTCCGTCGATGACGGTCTACCTTAAACCACAATTTCAGGGATCAAGGGAGGCAGTCGAGAGCGTAATAAAGCTGATAGAAAACACAGCCCTTCTCGATGTCTGCGACATAGAAACTGACACCGTTAATATGTCCGTTGCCATCATACCAATCAAGAACAGGATGGCAGAGCGTCTGATAACGCAGGATGATCTGATAAATTCACTTTCCAGGCTTAAGGGCAAGGTCCTCAATATAGAAGAGGGCAAGAAGTCTGCCGGTATTGTTGTGAAACCCGTCCAGGAATCATTCAAGAAACTTTATCAGTTGCAGGAACAGCTGAAATCCCTGACGATCAAGGGTGTCCCCGGAATAAAGAGGGCAATGGCAAGGCTTGAGCCGTCCAAGGACTGGGTCATATATACACAGGGATCAAACCTTCGTGGTGTGCTTGACATTGATGAGATCGATACTAACAGGACATTCACAAACGACATCAGCGAAATATATGATGTGCTGGGAGTGGAGGCCGCAAGGAATGCTGTATTTCAGGAAGCGCTGAGGACCTTGCAGGAGCAAGGTCTGGAAGTCGATCAGAGGCATCTTATGCTTGTATCGGACATGATGACACTAACTGGACAGGTAAGGGCCGTTGGCAGGCAGGGAATCTCAGGCAAGAAGAGCAGCGTTCTTGCTAGGGCGGCTTTTGAAATAACTACAAAGCACCTGCTTCACGCCGGCATATCTGGCGAGATAGATCCACTGACGGGAGTTGCGGAGAATATTATAGTCGGGCAACCCATAACCCTTGGAACGGGCTCAGTAAACCTGGTGTACCGCAAAGGAAACTGAATGGTAAATGAAAGACATTGTTGTTGACAACAAGATAATGGGCTATATCGCCATCTTTGAAAGAATAGCGCACACAGAACTTAAGGAGTGCCTGGAAAACGAGGACATGATTGTCTTCATAGTTGGCGAAAAGAAAATGGCGGAACTATTCAAGCGCAACCCATCATTTGTTTCCGAGCTCAAGCAGAAGACGAACAAGCACATTCTGGTTGCAGAAGCATCCCATGATCTGATCAATTTTGTCAGGAATATCTTCTTTCGTCTCGGCGTCAAGGAGATACAGGTCAACTGGAAAGAAGGGACAACAGACGTCCTGGTATCCGTAGATCCGATGGAGATTGGAAAGGCAATAGGAAAAGAGGGAAGAAACATTAAGCTTTTCAGGGATACAGTCCAGAGGTTCTTCAATATTCGGAATCTCGCCATAAAGCAATGATGGATATTTCATTTATCTTTTGTAATTCAAAATCAGCTTTAAGATCGCTTGCTTGAATCACCATTTATGCTTCCCCCTTGCGAAGCTTGGATAACAGTCTCAGCGATAATTATAGCATGTCTCTTTATATCCATTGATATAATATCCAGTGCGAAATAATGAGCTTCAACCAACCGGAAGACGAGAATCCAGAAAACATTCGTGTTATACTCCCGAATAGAAAGAAGGGGGAGATGTTCGGGTTAGTTGAGAAGCTCTCGGGTGCATCACGATTAAGTGTAATGTGCGAGGATGGTTTCACTCGTAATTCCAGGATACCCGGAAAGATGAAGAAGAGGATGTGGATACGCGAAGGCGACCTCGTTATCGTCAAGCCCTGGGAATTCCAGAAGGACAGGGCCGACGTCGTTTACAGATATACCCAGACGCAGGCAGGGTATCTGAGCAGAAACAGGATTCTTCCTGAAGTAATAAACATGTTCAAATGACAGCAGAAGATCGATCGGCACTTGAACAGTTGATTTTTTCCAAGGAGTTCCTCAGAACAGAAGATCCTGGAAGGAAAACACAGGATATAGTCTTTGATCTGAGAACGCTTAAGGCTGTTTTCGAGAGCATGAAGAAGTACAACATAGATTATCTGGACTACCCAATCATGTCAGGAAAGGAGAGTATTGTATTCAAGGCTTACAGCAAAAAGAAGCCCATAGTTGTCAAAATATTCAAGATGTCCACACTCCGGTTCTCTAACCTATATATGTATGTTCATGGAGACAGGCGATTTGAGAACGAAAAGAAGGATCGATCCCGGATTGTCTATCTCTGGGCAAGGAAGGAATTCATCAACCTCAGGACTGCAAGGGAATGCCACATAAATGTGCCCATGCCAATAGGATTCCACCAGAACATAATAGTCATGCAATACCTTGGAACTAAAGCTTCCCCAGCACCGGAACTCCGCAAATCAACCATAAACATGGAAATTGCTTTCAAACAGGTCAGGGAAGGCATGCGTCTCCTCTACACCAAGGCAAAACTTGTTCACGCTGACCTGAGCGAATATAATATGTTAACATATCGAGGCAGGGTATACATGATAGACTTCGGTCAATCGGTCAGCAACGAGCACCCGTCTGCCAGGTTATTCCTTGAGAGGGATGTGAAAAATGTCTGCCATTTTTTTAACAGGAAAGAGGTTAAATGCAATGTTAACGATCTCCTTTCCTTCGTTACCGGTGAAACCGAATGATAGCTGGAACAAAGAAAATACCTAAAGATAGAATTGCTGCGGTAATAGGCAGAAACGGGGTTACCCGAAGGGAGATAGAGGAGAAAGGACATGTGATTCTCCAAATCGACTCCGCAGAGGGCGAGGTCTCAATAATCCAGAAGGATGACGCCCTGAAAGCAACACTTACTTCTTCCGTCATTCAGGCTATCGGAAGGGGATTCAGCCCCGAAAAGGCTTTCCTTCTATTCGAGGAAGACTACACTCTTTACATAATTTCACTCAGGGAATTTGCCAAGCCAGGCAGTCACAGAATCGGCGAGATTAAGGGCAGGCTCATTGGCAGGAACGGCAGAACCAGGCAGATCGTAGAGGAGATGACGGCAACTCACATTTCAATATATGGCGATACCGTATCCATAATAGGGGATTACATATCAATTGAATATGGAAAGGAAGCCATTATGCGCCTCATTTCAGGAAGCAAGCAGAGAACCGTTTACCAGTACCTGGAAAAACAGGTCAAGAACATCAAACTCAAGAAGCTTGAAGAATCCTTCAGGTAGTTTCTTGCAATTCTTTTATTTGATAGATCATCGAGGTCGGAAAGGCAAGATTGTCCTTCTATTCGTTAAATCGAAGAATGCCAGAAACATCATAAAGTGTTTCACAATCGACGAGTCCACTTTCATAGTGCAATAGAGTATATTGCGTTCTGGACAGGCAAGAACCTTATATTCCTTTCAGATACAGGAGAAAAGCGGGGTAGGGTAGTTAGGAAATCCCGACGGGCTCATAACCCGTAGATCAATGGTTCAAATCCATTCCCCGCTATTGCAGTGTTTTTTTGAAATTTCTTCTATTATGGCATCCACGTCGCTTTCGCTTTCTGTCGCTTCACAATTTAAACCAAGCCTTCTGGCGGCTTCGTAAGTCGGTTTTCCTATGCAGAATATTTTCTTCTTTCTCATTTCAAAAGAATTCAGTTTGGATCCAAGCTCCATTGATAAGCTTCTTGCCTCCATCGAAGACGTTAATACTATTCCCCTGCATTCCTGATCAATAATGGCAGTTTTAAGTTCTGGTGGATGAACATCCACAATATCATAAAGGTCAAAACACCTGTAATCAAAGCCGTTTGATGCAAGATAGTTATCCAGTACCTCATTATGCTGCCTGCTGCGGCAGAGGGCAATGCGGGAGGTTTTCGTCGCATGAGCAGAGACCAGGTTTACCAGTCCAGTGGAATTCTGTTCTTTTGCATCAAGAACCCTGTATCGAGATCCCAAGAAAGGCTCGGCAGTTTTTTTTCCTATGCACATTACTGTATAATTGCCTGTAACACCTGCCTTCAGGAAAATCTGGGATCCAATGCTGCTCGTAATAACAACGAAATCCGGTAAATACTCTTCTATATTATGCCTGAATTTATTGGTGTCGAGATTTTCAACTATCCTCGTCAGTGGAATATTCCTGACATAGAAGCAGGCAGCACTAACTGTCTGCCTGTTCTTCTCAGCTGGTCGGGTGGTGATCAGGTAGTTTCCTTTTTCCATCTGTAACCAAATCCCTCTGGTATCTTTTCCTTCAGGCCGCTCGCAAAATCTGACGCTTCTTCAACATTTCTAACGGAAGTTTCAAAGTCTTTGTAACCCCTTCCAATGAGTGAATACACCCGTACAAATATTCTTGCGGGATTTACTCCGCGGGCGAGAACTGCAACCGGATCGTTGCAAGATAGCTTCAGCTCGGAAAGTATGGATCTTTCCAAGTAGAGTTCAGAGAGTGCATTCTGGTCTGACAATTTCTTTATGGTCAAAGCATGCTCTGATCCGGATAGTGCGGTAACTGCTATAATGCCTTGATTTGCAGCCGGTGGAAATGTTTGAACGTCGAGTTCATAGGCATTATCCGTTATATGAAGCCTGTCATATGCGGCCCTTGCCATTATAATGGCATCGTACTGTCCTTCCCGGTATTTCCTCACTCTCGTCTCAATATTGCCCCTTATGCTCTTCACAGTCAGATCAGATCTGATGAACTTTAATTCAAGGCTCCTTCTCAGGCTCGATGTTCCAACCACAGATCCCGGTTCTAGCCGTTCAAGAGGAACCTCTGAAATAAACATATCTTCCACTGGACCACGGGCAATTGCGCCGGCTATTTCCACTCTATCTGGAAGAACTGTTGGAATGTCTTTCGCACTGTGTACCGCTATATCTATCCTCCCATCGATAATCTGCTCATTGAGGGCAGACACAAAAACACCCGTTCCACCCATGCTGGATATTGGGGACTCCCTATCAATATCTCCCGCAGTTTCAATTTCTATAATCTTTGCATCTATCCCGGACATTCTGAGAACATCTGATACCATGCCTGTCTGAATAAGCGCTAGTTTGCTGTTCCGCGTTCCAATCCGTATTTGATTCATTGCCTGAAGAACTCCTCGGTCATCGATAAGAATTTTTGCATGTCATCATCTGTGTGTGCAAAACTAACGAAATTTGTTTCAAACGTGCTTGGAGGCATGTATATCCCTTGACCCAGTGCAAACCTGAAGTAACGCAGAAACTGCTTCTGGTCCGATCCGATCGCATCGGAATAGCTTCTCACTCTTTTCTTTTTAAAAAATATCTGGAACATTGTACCTATATGATTTACCGAGCACTTCTCATTTTTCGAAATGATATCAGCTAATTCGGAGCACATCTTTCCTGTCATGTCAGTTATTTTTGAATAATCCGACTCCTTTAGTACACGAAGGGTCTCTATTCCACCAAGCATGGACAGCGTATTACCGGAAAATGTGCCTGAAACATAAGTCGTGCCTTCCGGAGACACATTATTCATGATGTCATCGCGGCCACCAAATGCACCTATGGGCAAACCTCCACCGATGATCTTTCCTAGCGTTATGAGATCCGGGACGATACCAACCTGGCTGTGGTATGCACCATAATGGAACCTGAATCCCGTGATCACCTCATCAAAAATGAGGAGGATATCGTTATCCGAGGTTAGTTCTCTCAGATCGGCAAGGAAAGACTTTTCAGGAAGGATCACTCCTGCATTGCCCATAACTGGTTCAACTATAACTGCCGCTATTTTCCCTGATTTCTTCTTGATCACCTTTTTGAATGAATCAATATCGTTGAATGATGCAACGGCAACAGATCCTGCAACCTCATCGGGAATCCCTGGTGAAGAAGGTTCTCCCTGTGTCAAAGCACCGCTTCCTGCCTTTATAAGTGCATAGTCATGAGATCCATGAAAGCATCCCTCAGCCTTTATGATAACTTTTTTTCCGGTGAAAGACCTTGCGAGTCTTATGGCATGCATCGTGGCTTCTGTACCGGACGAAGTAAACCGCATTTTATGCATCGCTGGAACTGCCTTCTTTATCATGGTCCCCAGATCAATCTCGAATTCTGATGGAGCGCCAAAATTCACCCCTATTTCGCTCGCCCTTGAAAGTGCCTTTCTCATCGACGGGTGAGCATGCCCCAGGATTAAGGGGCCATATGCAAGGCAATAGTCTGTGTAACTATTTCCGTCAATGTCATAAATTCTCGAACCATCTCCTTTCGCAATGTATCTGGGGTAAGGCTCATAGTATCTTACGGGTGAATTAACTCCTCCAGGGAACAGATTCTTTGCTTTGGAGAATTCTGCAGATGACCCAGTCATAGCCGGAAATGACATATTGAGATTTAACATTAATGAGCGAGAAATTCCACACCATTCGGGGATGGAATTAAAGTGAACCGATTATCATGTATACGAATAGAGAGATACATGGATGAACAGAATTCAAGATTCATTATCGTTCTCAACATCCCTCACCCATACAATGATGATCCCCTTTAGAATGAGGAGGTGGATCAAAATTAAACCGGCGATCTGGATCACTTTTATTCCGGCGAAAATGCAAAACGTTCGACCGGCGATTCAACTCTTCCTTGTCATCCAAAATCGCAATTAACTTCGAAAATTAGATTTGCTGCTGATAAATCTGGAAAGGAGGTTCAAGGTAGACATGAAGGCGATCGCAATTCCCAGAAGGTCAGCAGAAAAAGAGTTAAGATCTATCCTCAGGTCCGGTATTGTTGACAAGAAAAAGAAGATAACAGCCGATGAAAACAATGTTTACGTCCCGATTCTATCCGGAACACCTGCAACATCACGTAAGGTTGTAGATGTTGATCTGAAGGAAAGATCGGTTCCTGAAGCGCCACTTTCGGCTCTTTTAAGAAAAGCCAAAGAAGCAGGTTTAAAAGAAGGTACTTTACCAAGAAGATGGGTCAGGTACGGGAATTCTGTTTTGATACGCTATGATGGGCCCGATCCCAGAAGCCTGGGTAAAATTATAGGTGAAGTGCTGGGTGCAAAATCCGTCTACAGATTTTCAGGTGGCATAAGTGGGGTGTTAAGGATTCCTTCGCTTGAGTTACTTTTTGGGAATGGTGGTCCAGTTACGCACCTTGAAAATGGAATAAGGTACACCTTCGACCCTTCAAAAGTCATGTTTTCGCCAGGTAATGTCGGTATTCGTGCATCAATGAAGCACCTGGACGTGCGTGGTAAAATAATATACGACATGTTTGCAGGTATAGGTTATTTTTCACTACCACTGGCCAAATACGGTCAACCTAGGCATGTTTATGCCGTTGAAATTAACCCATCGTCATATGAATTTCTACTGCTCAATTTACAGAGAAACAGGGTAAAGAATATTTTTACAACCTACAACGCAGATTGTTCATCGATAACCCTTCCGGAAAAGGCAGATATTATCGTTATGGGACACTTCGCTTCTCCATCATATATCGAGAGTGCTTATCATAATGCCAAGATTGGAGGAACCATTATGATGCATCATCTAGTTTCGAGCGAGAATCTTGGGGATCCTGCGGGCGAGATTGAAAAAAAGTTCCAGGACCTCGGGATAAAGCATGAAATCTCGGCAAGCCGTGTCGTTAAATCATATTCGCCCCATCACTGGCATATGGTCACTGAAGTAATGATCCTGTAATTTCTGGTATCTCCATATTCCATACATATGCAGTGTACTTCGTACTATCTCAAGAACGGAACATCTGATTAGATAATTGGATAAATCTCTTTATATTCAATTCAACGATACTATCGCATGGATGCCGTAGTCCAGAATATCTATGACTACTCCAGCGAAATTGGAAAGATGCTCAATGGTGCAGTAAAGGAAGAACTGAAAAAGAGACTCGCAGACTCGTTTTTGGTAGCCTACGGTGCCAGGGAAGCCGATCCAATACGTGGAGAGAGAAATGCGCTCCTTCCATCAACTGGAAAGCATAATTCAAGCATATATTTCACGGATCAGCGCGCCGAAAGTTCCATAGCGGCTATGCTTAACGGTTCAATGACCCGATATCTCGACTTTAATGACACTTACCTTTCAAAAGAGGCGCTTCATCCTTCGGACAATTTTCCACCTTTAGTTGCGTTAGCTGAATCACTCGGGAAAAAGGGAAAGGACCTGCTTGAAGCCGCTGCGCTCTCATATTCAGTCATCTGCGGGCTTTCCGATGCCGTTTCGATACGGGACAGGGGATGGGATCATGTGACATACATATCTATCTCTACGGCAGCAGGTCTAGCCTACCTTGGAAACCTTGAGTCTAAGAAATTCGAGAACTGTATCAGCATCGGAATAAACAACAACATCAGTCTCAGGCAAACAAGGGCTGGTGAACTGAGCATGTGGAAGGGATTGACCGCCTCAAATGCATCACGCAATTCAGTCTTCGCCTACTACCTGGCTGAGAGCGGTGTCACAGGGCCATCCGATGTTTTTACTGGCGAGATGGGATTTTTCAAGCAGGTATCTGGAAAATTCACCCTTCATCTCGACATGAACAGGATCCTCAAGACAATGATCAAGAATTATCCTGTAGAATACCATGCGATGAGCGCAGTTGAGTCATGTGAATCATTGCACTCGTCACTAAAAGGTGATATCAAGAACATAGAAGTAGAGACTTTCTCTGTTGCTGACAGGATAATCATAAAGGACCCTGAAAAGAAGAGGCCGAAGACAAAGGAAACAGCAGACCACAGTATGCCTTACCTCATCGCTTACACGCTTCTTTACGGACGCCCCGGACCGGAATCTTACTCTCCTGAACACCTAAACGACAAGAGGATCCTTGCCCTCATAGATAAGATGAAGTTTACAGTTAGCGAGAGATTTGACCAGCTTTATCCCGAGCACCTGCCTTTCAGGGTTGAAATTAAAACTTCTTCTGAAGAGGTTGAAAATGAGATAATAGATCCAAAAGGACATCACAGGAATCCATTTACATGGGACGATATCTTGCAGAAAGGCAGAAGCATGATGTCTGAAGCCAGCACCAGGGAAATAGTAACCGCGGTAAAGACAATCGAGAACAGGGATATATCGGAGATCATGGAGATCCTGGCAGATGTCCATCCTTAGGGATAATATTAATCTTGGACCGGCTGAACTCAGGAAGCAGATCAGATCTGGCTTTGTAATTGCTGCCGGTGTGTATAACAGCATATCTGCAATGCAGGCGGAAAGGGCTGGTTTCAGGACTCTTTATCTTTCAGGCTCGGGTGTAGCTGCCTGCATGGGACTTCCTGATCTGTCTTTTACGACACTGACAGAGGTCGTGAGCGAGGTAAGCAGGATAACAGATGTGACGAAGAGTCCACTGATTGTTGACGTGGATACAGGCTTCGGAGAGCCTCTCAACGTAACAAGAACAGTGAGGCAACTTGAAAAAGCAGGAGCCTCCGCGATGCATCTAGAAGATCAGCAACTTCCAAAGAAGTGCGGTCATCTTTCGGGCAAGAAGATAGTACCTGACGAGGAGATGGTGCATAAGATAAGGGCAGCTGTTTCTGCGAGACATAATGAGGACTTCCTTATAATCGCGAGGACTGATGCTAGATCTGTATTCGGTGTCGAGGATGCCATTCGGAGGTCAAATCTTTACCTTGAAAGCGGTGCAGACATGATCTTCACGGAAGCGCTTGAGTCCGAAGACGAATTCAGGCGATTTGCAAGGGAGGTTCGTGGAGACCTGCTTGCAAACATGACTGAGTATGGTAAAAGTCCTCTTCTTTCTGCCGATATGTTGCGACAGATCGGTTACAGGGCGGTTATCTTTCCTCTCACTGCATTCAGGATATCCATGAAGGCAACACAGAAAGCGTATGAGAAGCTTTTTTCGCAGGGAACGCAGAAGAATTTGCTGGACATCATGATGAGCAGGAATGAGTTTTATGAAGTAATAGGTTATCATGAATACGAAAAGGAAGATAACGAGTTGGCGGGTGATGAGCATAAGTGAAATAGAGGTTCCTAGAGGGCTCTCGGGTGTAATCGTTGATACTACTGCCATAGCTACTACAGATCAAACTGGAAACCTGGTATATCGTGGGTATAGAGCGGTGGATCTTGCCGCTAAGTATTCGTTCGGTCAGATTGCATATCTCATAGTATATGGTGAGCTACCATCAAGATCACAGTATTCTGAATTCGAACAGAAAATTCTATCTTTATCCCATATCGATGAGAAATATGTCAAGCTAATTCAGCTACTGAAGGAAAGCAACGTGCTTGCTTCAATGAGGACAGTAACTTCTGCGATTCACGTTGAAGGCGGAGACAGAATGGAGCAGCTTTTGAATATCGCGGCCAAATTTCCAGAAATCGCGTCAGATTCTTACAGGATATACCGGAACCTCGAAAGGATTCATTCAGAAGAGGCGGATATGTCCAGAAGGATATACCTGTTATCAACTGGTAAAGACGACCCTGAAAGGGCAAAGTTCCTTGAGAAAATACTGATAATGTACATGGAACATGAATTCAACGCCTCAACATTCGCTCTTCGGGTTGCCGCATCCACTGAAACAGATCCTGCATCTGCAATCAATGCTGCCCTCTCTACACTGAAGGGTCCACTTCACGGTGGGGCGAATTCTGAGATCCTGTCGTATCTGCTGAAGTTCAAGAACGAAGAGGAAGGAATTGATTTCGTAAGGAAGAAGCTGGAAAATAAGCAGCTTGTGATGGGCTTCGGCCACAGGATATACAAGACAAAGGATCCAAGGGCCCAGTTTATAAAAGAGGAGTTGAGAAAACTCATCGGTGAGACAAAAAGGTTCCAGATTGCGGACGCTATAGAGAACTACATGTGGGAACAGAAGAATCTGCCTGCTAACCTTGACTTTTATGGCGCGTTCTATCTGAACGAAGTGGGAATAGACGAACCATTGTATACGCCGCTTTTTGCAGTCGCAAGGGTTTTCGGATGGGTGGCGCATTATCTGGAACAGAGCGCCAACAACAAGCTGATCAGGCCGCTTTCCAAATATGTAGGTAAAACAGACAGGAAGGTCTGATTGATTATTTCTTAATATTTGGGCAGCTCAATAAAGATAGAAGCAAACCAGTCAATGCTTTCCCAGGATAGTAAGGCTGATCCGCTCCGCTTTTCGGTTATAGGCTGCGAAGTCCGTGAGCCTGAATGGATAGCCTGTTATGATATGTATATCGCCTGTATTAGAAAACATCTGGACATCTGCATCAGAAGGTTTTACGTTGCCTGACGGATGCGAGTGAATGGATCCGACAATCTGGAAATCTATTGGCTTATTCCATAGCTGGAATATTGTGTGGGTTCTTCCCTGGATAGTTCCAGGGAGCATTGCTATTTCGTAGATGATATCGTTCTCTGCACGCAGGAAGGCTCCAAACTCATTGGGCATCGTTGACTTTGAGGCCTCCATTACCATCTGGAGTGTCCTGGATCTAATTGACCACGTTTTTGACAAGTTTCTCATGTACCCTATCGAAGAAGGACCTCTTAAACAGAATGAATTCAGCGTAATTCTCCGATGTCTTAATCACAATCTCATCCGTGCTCTTCACCCTGTACTCTACCTGTCCATCAAGAATAACTATACAGTCCTGGTTCTTGTCAAGTACCCTTATGTTGATGTCTGTCCCCATGGGCAGGACAATTGGTCTTGATCTTGAGGCAAATGGCGCAATATACGAGACAACAACGGCATCAAGCGAGGGCATCAGGATCGGACCGCCTGCACTGAACGAATAAGATGTGGACCCGACAGGGGTTGCAACAATCACAGCATCTGCGGCCACGCGGTCTATAAAGCTGTTGGGGGTGGAGATGAGAAACTTGCGTATCTTTGCTATCTTGCTTGAATGGACAATCACTTCATTGGTGCAATCTTCAAGCCTCTGGCCGTTCAGGAAGACGCTCAGCTTCCTGGATCTCTCAATCCTGTAGTTACCCCTGGCAAGTTCATATATGCTGGACTCAATCTCACCGATCTCCACTTCAGAGAGAAAACCAAGCCCTCCCATGTTTATGCCCAGGATTGGGCAGTTTTTGTGCTGCAAGGCCCATAAAACTGTACCGTCACCACCGACAGAAATGATCAGATCTGCTTCAATGTTCTCAATATCCTTGCTCTTGACCGGAAGGTATTTTCCAACTTCCCTCTCGTACATTATTGTCCAGTCTTTTGGAGCAATATCAACAATGCGCTCGACAATCCTGGAACATCTCTGGCAATTCTTGCGAATTATGAAGCCTACCTTCTTTATTGACGGTTTCGAACTATCAGCTTCCTCGATTGGCAAGTAATCACCTTCCTCCAAAGCAAGCCAGCAACTTACTCTGAATCGACGAGGCTCTCTAGCAGGGTATTAAGCCTCTGCGGAAGCCTCTTGAGCGCGTAATCAAGGACATCAAGCGCAGACAGTGATCCATCTGTCTCGAACTGGAAGATATAGCTTGAACTGTCTTCCTCAATTTTGCACTCCTTATTCTCGAAGAGCGGCGTAAGGGCATGGCAAGGAACGTCGTCCGTGAAAGTTACCGTCGAGTTGGATTCGCTGACCACGCTGGACGGGCACTGCTGTTTAATCTTTTCATAATCTATTGAAGATTTTTTTTGAACGATGAACTTTCTGCTGTATTTGTATGAAACGCCCGTTGCCACCTGCCACTTCGCATGACTGGCTGCAGTACCAAGAACTGCTTCGGCACTCACGAGTATTGCCTGTTTTGGTCCAAGTTTCAGGATCGGTATCTCCGCATCGGTAGGTTTTGAAACAGTTCCCCCTACCGATATCAGGTCTCCAGAATACAATGTTGCGGGACCCAGCTTGTTGATAGAAAATGTCGCCGTGCAGAGGGAACAACCTTTTCCTCCGCATGTGCAGTTATCCTTGAAATTCATTTTCAGGTCACTCTTTATCGGTATCATTGAAAGTCTCTGTGCAACCACCTCATCAAAAAGCGGGAGAGACGAATCATATTCGTTACCCTCCTCATCCCTTATCTGGCCATGGTGGAATGTCACTTTGTCAATCGCGAGCTTTGGAATATCGGAAATTATGGTTCTTCTGAGGGCATTCGCCTCGGCTGGTGTAATATCGGTAACCTTGAATCTTATGTAGTTGTCAGATTGCTCCATTATGGTAAGTGTCATCAGACTCTCCTTCCCCTCTTTCCGCCCTTCTTCTTGGTGCCATCATGGGGAACCGGAGTAACTTCTTCAATCCTGACTATCTTGAATCCCGCCCTTGAGAGCGACCTTATAGCTGATTGAGCTCCAGGTCCAGGTATTTTGGACTTGTTTCCACCGGGAGCCCTGACCCTAATTATCAAATCTGTGATCTCAAATTCTCTCAGCTTTTCCGATACAAGATCCGCAGCTTTCATTGCGGCGTAAGGACTGGACTCATCTCTGTCGTTCTTGACTACCATGCCGCCACTTGCCTTTGCAATTGTTTCTGCTCCTGTACTGTCTGTTACCAGAATGAGTGTATTGTTATGCGACGCAAATATATGTGCTATGCCCGTTCGTGCCACTAATTCTCCCCTTCCTTTGCTGGTTCTTTGATCTCGTTTTTAGCTGCATCCTCATTCTCTTCACCAGTTGCTTCGGCAGGCACCTCTTTCTCTCCACCTGTTTCCTTATTGCTCTTTAGCATTGCCTGCCTTAATGGATGAAGCTCATCCACCAGTGGAGAATCTGGGTCATAGGAAAGCGTTGGCTCAAGTGAGGCTTCAACCATGAGCCCCGGGATAGTAACCCTTCTTCCACCAAGAGAAATCTCCCCATGTGTTATCAACTGCCTCGCCTGTTTCATTGTTGCAGCAAGTTTCATCTTGAAAACGAGTGTTTGCAACCTTCTTTCGAGTATGTCATCGATCTTGAGCGATAGAACATCATCTAGGGTTGCTCCTTCATTGAGTATGTTGAAGCGCTGGAGCCTCCTGATCATGTTTTTGAACTGCTGCATTGAATACTCATCCTGGTACCTCATCTTTCCTTCCAGGGTTCTTGCCTGTGTCCTGAATGAATCCAGGATTGAAAGGGACTTCCATAATTCCTTCTTGTTCTTCAAGCCATATCTTTCAAGTATCTCTCTTTCCTGTTCTATTCTTGCAGCTTCCCACGGGTGCCTTGGCGTGGAATATTTTTTATGTTGAAACTTTTGATCCCCCATTCAACTCACTCCTTCTTCTTGACGACGCCAATGGCAAGCCCATGCCTTCCGTTGGCCTTAGTTCTCTGTCCCCTGACCTTGTGACCTGTTTCATGCCTGACTCCCTTGTAGGACTTCATCTTCTTCATGAAGTTCAGGTCTTCCTGTAACTGAATGGTTAAGTCATTTGAAATAAGATTCATGTCTTCGCCGGATATAATCTCGTTCCTATGGTTAAGGACCCAGTCCGGAAGGCCCTCATAGCTCTTAGATTCGACGTATTCCCTTATCTTCTCTATATCAGGTTCCTTCATCTCACCAATTTTCTTGGTTGGATCAAGGCCCAGCTTCTTTATTATTATCATGGAGAGACGGTCTCCAATGCCCTTAAGATCTGCCAGGGCATTCTTAACGTTACGCTCCCCATCGAGGTCTTTGCCCCCTATCCTTACTATGTACAGGAAATCCTCTTTCTTCTCCGTTACTTTTTTATCATCAGCCATTATCAGACACCATTATCTGTCAAACGCCTTCCCAGATTACTTTCATGCTTAATATATCTCTGGAAAATTGACGGATGCCGTTATTTTATGTCTAAAGATAAATATTTCGAATGTTTTT
>JAMCPG010000055.1 GCA_023379845.1 Thermoplasmatota archaeon | reverse complement strand
TCCACCGAAGCCTAAATGGGGTTCAGTTCGTTCTCGACCTCGTCCTCTTCTATGTTGAGTTCCTTCAGCAGGTTTGGCCGATCCTTGTAAAACTTGTTAATCATCCTATTCACATCACGATATGTGATGTATTTCTTCTGTATCATGCGGTTTATGATGACTTCCCTTATCTTGGCTTCCTTCTCGAGCTCGACTTCAGATTTTCCTGTTCTCTCCGCAATCCTGTTCATTACATAACTGAAGCCGGAGTACTGGAAAGTATCATTCTGGGAATTCCACTTGAATATATTGTTCAGCACTATATCGCCAGATGAAGGATCTAGACCTGTTATCTCCGATACCGACGTAACACGCCTGACGATCTTGCCGTTATAGTTAAGGAGAGATTGCATTATAACAACGTCAAGTGCCGTGATGAGCGTTCTTGGTATATTGATGGGCTCAGACTCAAGCCTGTATATAAGTGTCTTCGGATCTTCCGCGTGGAAGGTGCCGAAACCATATCGACCTGCCGACATTGCCTGGAATACCGTGAATGCCTCCTTTCCCCTGACTTCTCCTATAACTATGTAGTTGGGCCTCTGCCTGAGTGAGGCCGCAAGCAGATCAAACATGTCTATTTCTCCTGCCCTCTTGCCGGTATCACGGTCGAGCTCGCCAAATCCAGGCCTGGTTACGCCTGCAATCCAGTTCTCATGAGGTATGTTGATCTCCCTCGTATCTTCTATGCTCACTACTTTCATCTGTGGCGGAATGAAGAGCAGGATTGCATTAAGAAGAGTAGTCTTACCGGATCCAGTACCACCGGCAACCATCATGTTTGAACCATATTCCGTGAGCACCCAGAGATAACTGAATACCTTGGCAGAAAGAGACTTAGCCATCACAAGGCTGATCGGGCTCAGAGGATTTGCCCTGAACTTCCTGATTGTGAATGCTGGCCCGTTGTTTGTGATGTATTTGCCAAATGAGGCCTGTATCCTGGATCCATCCCTCAATGTTGCATCTATTATCGGTATTGAGATGGAAATATGCTTCCCGGAATCCTGTATGAGGCTCTTCACATACCTGTTCAATTCGTCATCGTCATTATATTTGATATTGGTCATTATGTAGCCATGTTCACGATGAAACACGAATACTGGAACGGTGCTGCTGTCGCATGAAATATCCTCAACGTTAAGATCGCGCATAAGACCATCAATGCGCCCGTAGCCAACTACATCTCTTTCAACGTAATACTTGATGACAGTTCCCTGGTTTCCGCCCAGCCGGATATCAAGATCATCTAAAGCAATGGGAAAATACTCCTCAAAATCCTTCTTCCTGTCCGTGGTCGGGTGACCGTTGAAAGCAGCAAGATTTATGAGGTAATTTTTCAGCTTCTCTATGATCTCCTTTTCCTGGTTGTCCACGAAGGGTTCTATCAGCGCAAGGTTTATCTCGCCTGTTTCCCTGTTCTGGAAAACCCTGCTATAAACCATTCCTGGCTCAATTTCGTCAAAAGACAGATCGTCTGTACCACTGCTTCCGTTGAGCTGGACCTGGGCTTTGTCGAGCGTCGTTATGACCCGCTCTTTTTTCTTGAATGGATTTAACGGCATTAGATTGCACCTACTCCCAACAGGATGACAAGGCTAACAAGAACCAGTATACCTGCCAGGAAGAAGCCGGATGCTACCCTTCCATCTCGAAGCACTCCGGAGAGGATGCCTGAGCCGCCACCCTGCATTATCATACCTATATTGAAAACGTTCTTTATCGCATCCACGTTTGCACCGTTGAGGAATCCCAGACCGCTTGCTCCTGTTGATGTTCCAAGCTGTGGAAGGAAATCTAGATCAAGGACAAGAATAACAAACAGGAAAACACCGAATGATATCATCATAACAGCCGTATAATTCTTCATTTCCGAGAACTTTGCGTTCCTCAACAGCTGCATTTGTGAGGTGAATTCAGAAACCATGCCCATTACATCGGATATGTTGCTCCCTGACTCCGCTGCCCTAATTATGATCGTGCCCGCCCTCTCTATATCCTGTGAATGGAACTTCTTGCCAAAGTCTACCATCGCATCTTCTACCGGGACTCCCCAGGAGATTAGCGCGGCTACTCTCTTGACTTCTTCAGAGAGTGATCCATAATCGGAAGAGGAAGCCCTGACTATCGACTCAGATATGGGCATTCCAAAGGTCGTGTATTCGGCGATATCGCGAAGGAAGTCTGATATCCTCCTTTCTGCCTCGTAAACCCTCTTTATTTCGCGCTCATCAAAATAACCATATGGTATGGATATAACTGCAAATATGACGGAGGCTACTATAAGGATGTTGAAGCCGAAGCTTGGCTGCCTTATGTAAATCAGCAGGTAGATAAGAGTGAACATCAGAGCCGCGATATATGAAAGCAGGAGTACTATGTATTTCGTCCTCATATGTTGACCTCCTTTATCGTGCTCTGTATCAGGAAGGCGAAGACGAGTGTGATCATTGGTACCATCATAAGCACTATCAGGTATAGAACTGTTATAACCGCACCTGCTCCAGACGATATTGCAGCAAGTATTCCCAGGATTACGATCATCATAAGCGGGAATGCCACTCCCACTGTAACGTAACTTTCTGCAAGAACACCGACGGATTCGGAGTTCTGCTTTATGAGTGTGCTGAGCTCAGACTGGAACTGCTTGGCTTTCATTGTGAAATAGTCCTTGAGGTTTCCTCCTGAAGTCACAGTGGATGTTATTCCGCTCAGGAATTCAGCAAACTTCAGCGAAGGGGAATATTTCGACTCTTCCCTCAGCGCACTGACGATATCATTACCAAACAGCCTGGATGAAGCGGAGATTGTTCTTGCTTCCTTTGCAATTTCACCATACTGGGGACTCTTCCCGAGTTCATACATTATGTTCTCGACCGGCACGTCGGCAGAAGCCATTGTTGCTATGTATGCAAGTGCCACAGGTTCCTGGTTA
>JAMCPG010000054.1 GCA_023379845.1 Thermoplasmatota archaeon | reverse complement strand
AAAATACCTAGCCGAAGATGATCAACAAGAAAAACACTGGAGGAGAATGGTACAACGAAATTATAGAAGCCGCATCACTCGTCGACAAGCGATACCCCGTAAAGGGGATGAATGTGCTTCCCCCATATGGTTTCAAGCTTGTTAGCCTTGTAGATGGCATTATCAGAAGCGAGGTTAACTCATACGGATTCCAGGAATCAATGTTTCCTCTTCTTATCTCCAGAGACCAGCTTTCAGTCGAGTTCGAGCATGTGAAGGGATTTGAAGGACAGGTTTTCTGGGTCACAAAGGGAGGAATAGAGCCCCTTGAGGTTGACCTCGCCTTAAGACCTACAAGTGAAGCGGCGATGTATCCTATGTTTTCACTCTGGATAAGGGCGCACACCGATCTTCCGCTTAAACTCTATCAAATTGTAACGACGTACAGGTACGAAACCAAGCACACACGGGCTTTCATACGCGATCGTGAGATTCACTTTTTTGAAGCTCACACCGCTCATGTCGACTTGGAAGATTCAGAAAAGCAGATGGCTGAATACAGGCAGATAATGAAGAGCGTAGCACAGAAACTCTGTCTGCCTTATGTGATAAATAGAAGGCCTGAGTGGGATAAGTTCCCAGGTTCGCAGTATTCACTTGCTTTCGATCTCATACTTCCCAGCGGTCGAAGCCTGCAGATAGGAACTATTCACCAATATGGGGAAAATTTTGCGAGAAACTACGAAATACAGTATTCAGATGCAGACGGCGAAAGAAAGTTTGTCAACCAGACCACGTATGGAATGAGCGGGAGACTCGTCGCCGCTATAGTCTTCATGCATGGCGATGACAAGGGCCTGATCCTGCCGCCAGCTGTTGCCCCGATACAGTTTGTCATAGTACCCATTCCCGGGGAGAAAAAGGATCTTGGATCCTTTTCTGCTAAAGTAAAGAACCAGATTGAATCCTTCGGTTATAGAGTTCATCTTGATGACAGGGAAGCATATACGCCCGGGTTCAAGTACAATGACTGGGAAATGAGGGGTGTACCCTTCAGGGTAGAGATAGGAGCGAGGGAAGCTGACGGTAACTTTATAACTCTTGTTCCCAGGAATACCGGCAAAAGGAAAAAGATTGAAGTTCGCGATCTTCAGGAAGCGTTGGCAAAAGCCATTTCGGTGTTGCAATCAGACCTGATGAGTGCTGCAATGAAAATGATGTCCGATTTAACCATAAATGTTAATGACATAAAGAATGCAAAGACCTCTACAGGAATGATAAGACTTATGTGGTGCGGCAGGAAGGAGTGCGCCGACAAGATTGAGGAGGAAACTGAACTCTCCTGCCTCGGCTACCCTCAGGATGATCATGGTGAGGGTAGCTGCGTGGTTTGCTCCCTACCGGCTAAGCCTGCCTATTTTTCCAGGACGTATTGATCTTCTTGAACAATAAGCGGTTAATAGCATTCGACATGGATGGAGTTTTGACAAAGCATCCAAGCAGCTGGTCTTTTGTGCACAGGCACTTTGGCGTGGATAATTCCACCAATTATTCATTATACCGGTCTGGAAGAATTTCATATTCGACCTTCCTGGAGGAGGATGTCAGGTTATGGCTTTCAAAACAGAATCCGATAAGCCAAAGGGAAATGCTCCTTCTCATGGAAGAGATACCGCTGATGGACAACCTATATGAAGGATTGCAAGTGCTTCGTGAAAAGGGATATGTCATATCAATCGTCTCCGGCGGATTATCCTGGCTGTCAGACCGCATTTCAAAACATTTCCCTTTTGACAGGATATTCAACAATGCTATTTCCGTTGACAGGGTTGGAAACATATTGCCCGAAGGAACCGTGGGCGTCATACCAGATAAGAAGAATCTTGCCATAAGGAAAATGCAGGAAGAGATGGGAATTAGAGAGGAGAACACACTTTCAGTTGGTGACTCTGATTTTGACGTTTCAATGTTCGACGCATCGGGTTTCAGGATAGCGTTTAATCCAAGAAGCCAGAGCCTGGTTTCGGCTGCTGATCTGATTCTCTATTCAGAAGATTTCAATGATCTTGTTCGCTGGATTTTAAAATCGCATTGATTAAATAAGTTGTAATTATGTAAAACTGGATGCAGAAGATAGAATTGAATGAGAATCAGGGAAGATCACCTATTGGACTAGGATGCATTGATTCCATTCTCAATGGCGGGCTCGAGCAGGGTGTCATAACGGAACTGTTCGGGGAGGGCGGTTCCGGTAAGACAAACATTTGCATGCAGTTTGCCATCAATACGGCCTCGCAGGGCAGGAAAGTATTCTATCTTGACTCCGAGGGTTTCTCGATAGAACGCTTCAGGCAGATGTCTGTTGCGCGCACCGACATTTATGATAACATAGCACTGTTTCGTCTGAACAGCCTGGAGGATCAGGAACTTTCACTTATCAAGATACAGAGAATGATGGAGAAAGTAAAGGCCCCGGGGGCTCTCATACTGGATTCATTTACGGAATACTTCAGGCTTGAAACATCAGGAGACTATCAGGCGAGGGTCTCTGGATTCCAGAAGCAGCTTTCCCTGATTCTTTCCATGATTACGGAGTACCGCATTCCGGCACTTGTTACAAACCAGATATATCAGGATATTGATAAGGGGCAGCTACAGCCGTTTGGCGGGTATGTCATAGATCATTCGGTCAAGGCAATTATCAGGCTTGAGAAGCAGGAGGGCGGGCTCAGAAAGGCAACTGTTGAAAAACACAGATCTATAGAGGAGGGGAGATCTGTCGTCTTTGCCATAACTGCTGAAGGGCTTGAATGCAGGTGATTCTTCATGGGAGTTGATATTTCAGATATTGTGGCAAGGCACCAGACTTCGCTTAAGGATCACAAGGGCAGTATCGTCGCCATAGACTCCTATAACACTATTTACCAATTCCTGAGCAACATAAGGCAACCTGACGGAACGCCCCTTAAGGACTCACAGGGAAGGATAACTTCCCACATTTCGGGCCTTTTCTTCAGGTCTGTTACATTTATGGAAAATGGCATAAAGCCCGTCTATGTCTTCGACGGAAAGCCAAGCGAGCTGAAGGATCAGACTATCGCGGAAAGGAAACTCCTGAAGGAGAAGAACATAGCGGAGCTTGAAGAGGCAAAAAGGATGGGTGAGGAAGAGCGTGTCCGATCTCTGTCGTCAAGAATAAATTACATCACAAAGGAGATCATTGATGATTCTGTCCAGCTCCTGAAACTCATGGGAATACCTGTCGTTATGGCGCCTTCCGAAGGTGAGGCTCAGGCTTCGGTGCTCAACAGGCTCGGGCTTGTCCACGGCGTTGTTTCACAGGACTACGACTGCCTGCTCTTTGGCGCTAAGATCGTGTTCAGGAATTTCGTTTCGAATGGCCGGCGGAAGATACCTGGCAAGAATTTTTACGTAAACATAATGCCGGAGTATCTCGATCTAGATGAAACGCTACGCTTGAACAATATAACACAGGAACAGCTCATATCGATAGGCATAATGGTAGGTACAGACTTCAACCGCGGACTTGACAGGGTTGGGGCAAAGACCGCACTGAACCTCATAAGGAAATACGGAACCATAAAGGAGGCACTCAAATTCAAGGGAGCAGAGATAGAGAGACTGGATGAAATCATGGACTTTTTCCTCCATCCTCCTTCCATAGATAGACCGGAGATACACTTCGACAAACCGGATCAGTCTTCTCTTATACATTACCTGTGCGAACAGCACTCATTCTCGAAGGAAAGGGTTTTGCCGTACATAGAGAAGATGAGGGATTTCGCAGGGTCGACTTCGCAATCCAGGCTCGAAAGCTTCTTCTGATCCTGTTTGCAGCTATGGGGAGCTGTAACCAAGATCCTTCATTGTCTCCTCGAACTTGCCATAAATTGCCCTTGCCGGTTTCAGCATTTCAATGAGGACGCTACTCACCGCCGCCTTGAGATCGATCGGGTGTATTCTCTTTGCAACGTATTCAGCCTCCAGCTCGTCGTAATCTGGATACACTATATCGCCGCCCTTGCTCACCGGCCTGCTTATCATGAACTGCTTGCCGAAATAAGGATAGATGATGTGTCTCGTAATGTCCATGATTGGGTTCCCCTTGACCTCGCCCATCGGGCAGAATGCACTGGATATTTTTCTTTTGATGGCCGTTTCGGAGTCAAAAAGGAATATCGCCGAGTCAGGATCGCTCTTTGACATTTTCACAACTTCTCCTTCTGGAACGGAATCCATCCTGCCGGGACCTTTAAGGCTCCCCAGTAAGGGCCCATGAATGGCCGATACCTTCTTTATGCCTGATTTATCTGCTATATCCCGCTGCAGCATGTGTGCGTGCCTCTGGTCCATGCCACCGAGAGCGATATCAACATTCATGACCGATATGTCCGTGACCTGCATTATAGGGTAAATGAACATGCTGAAATCCTTCTCCGCGTCGCCTTCAACCCTTCCCATTATGGGGAGTGCCCTCTTCAGTCGTGGCAGCGAGGTGTGCTTTGCCAGCTTGATGAGCGTTGTAAAATACTCGCCTGAATCTATGAGGTCAGATGCCCAGATAAATTTCACCTTGTCGCTGAGACCCATAGCTCGCATTCCTTCCTTGAATATCTTACCGCTCTCCCTTATAGAATCTATGTTTCCTGCCAGCTTGTTGTTCACAAAAGCATGCCAGTCGGCAAGCAGGACCTGGAACTCAACGCCCAGGGATACGAGCTCATTGATCTTCTTGGGCCATAGGACGCCGGTGCCAAGATGAGGTATTCCGGATGGTTCAAATCCTATGTAGCCGCGTGAAGAGGACAATTTCATTGAAGATAATTCCTGTTCGGTAACGACTTCGACCATGTTCCGCTTTAGCAGGTCAATCTGCTGCATATCTGCCGGAATCAGGGATTCACCTAATTAAGCTTTGCACACAGCCTTCCTTGAAGGAACACTTGTAGCATTTGCCTGAATTGGTGTGGTTTCTCACAGGAACGCCATAATTACCCCTTATCTGCTTTGCAATTTCCAGGACTGCGCTTTTTATTCTTGGCGTATTGTCTATTCTGAACGCCTGCTCCCTGTACCTTAGAACGCCGTATGGAATGATCTTGTCCGGATACATCTCCTCCAGGATGATGAAGTATACTCCCATCTGTAGCATGTGCCCTTCCCTTGGCCGATCTGAATCCGTTGTCTTGTATTCATATGGAATGACCTGCCTTCCGGACATTACGACCTTGTCTGGTTTGCCTGTGAGGGCATACCTGCTTGATCGCAATACCTTGCCTTCTGATATAAGATCACCATAGATCTGCGTTCCCTTGGGAATTGAATACCTTACTGAAGTTTTGAAAGAACGGTATACCATCCATGCGACAAAGGCAAAAATAAGTATAAGCAGGAGAAGAATCAGTATGGACATCAGAAAGCACCCATTATGTATGCCATAATCACTATACCTATAACAGCGGCGATGATAACGTAAGCACGGGTGGTCATTCTTGATCTCCTGACCTTTGTCTCAAGGCGCCTGTGCATCACCTTCCCCGTTGTCATGCGGGAGTTTGCGTAACCGGATCTTCGATACCCTTCCTTGTCCATGTACCAGGACACGCTGCAGTATGAATATTCAGCTACCTCGGATGCGCTAACGTCTCTTTCCGGCATTATCCATCAAGTACATCTATCCGGATCTGCCCATATGGTTCATTCTGCTGCAGGGCGATCCTCTTTTCTTTTGCAAGGAAGAGCGAATACTGGAAGAAAGAACTCTGTTCACCCTTTGAGAAGCCCCAGACTTCATCCATAAGCATTGAGGAGCCGAAATCAGCCATTATCTGAAGGATCTTCATCTTCTCCACCTCTGGCTCCTCTGCGTTGAGTTCGACAATAATCTCCTCTATCGAGCTTTCAGTTATTTCATCCCTTATGTTTTGAACAGGCTTCGTGTAAGAAGGGCGCTGGTAGAGGGATCGCATGCTTTCCAGAACCTCGAGAAGCAATATCTTCCTCTTCTCCTGGTGATATATCCTTGGCTTTACCTGCACAAATGCTTCCATGCCTGATATAACGTCCTCGGCAGTCTCAATTTCCGTCTCTTCTTGGATCTCATCCTGCTTCGTAAGAAGGTCGCGTGATTTCTCGAAGAGGAATTTCCAGGATTCTGCAATGAATCTGCCTGCAAGGGAGAAGTTTGGACTGGCTTCGTTCATGGAATTAGCGAACAGTTTTGTGAGTGCGATAAGGTCAATGTCCCATGGATCCATCTGCCCGGATTCACACTTGTTCACCACCTCGGTGACTACCCATACAAACTCATTTGGTGCCCTGTGTTTCTCCTCTTTTGCCAGGATCCTTCTATAAAGTCCGGTATCAAGATCAAGAAGAGTGCCCTGAACAGTAATGCTCTGCAGTATCTCATCAATCCTCATGGCTGAACCCCTCCTCCAGTTTCAAAGTCCTTGGAATATACCTCGCTATTCTCCTCGTCCAGTGTCGTGACGCCGATCAAGTTGTCTGCATATTTCAGCATTGCCTTCTTAAGGGATACCATCAATACCTGCGAATATTTTGCATTCTCGCTAAACATTTTTCCAATCCTCTCCGCATTTGCTCCGTCAAGAAACATATCAATCTCGTCAAGGTAATACACCGGCGAAGGCTTTATCCTCTGCACGGCCAGAATAAATGAAATGGCGGTCAGGCTTTTTTCGCCTCCGCTCAATGCCTCGATCTTGCTGAAAGTGCTTCCTTTCGGTCTTGCACGTATGTAAAGGTCAGAGTTCAGAGGGTCGTTCATGTCAGAAAGATCAAGCCTCGCCTCTCCGCCTTCGGACAGGACAGTGTATATTGCCTGCATGGATTCATTTATTTTGTAATAGAGATCTAAGAAGACGGTTCTCTTTTTGCTGTTAAGTTCCTCCATCATGCTTTCAAGAGTTGCCTTCTCTTCCTTCAGCCTGGCGGTTTTTTCCCTCAGGTCACGGAGCCTTGCATCCTCCTCCTCAAATTCCTTAATCGCCAGCTGATTTACGGCGCCCAGTGACTCTATCTCCTTCCTGAGTGATGAAATTGTCCTTTTAATCTCCACAACTGACATTCCGGTATCTAAAGGTGAAAACTTGCATTCCGCAATCAAGGCGTCAACCTGCTGTATCTTTTCGTTTATTGCCTGAATGCGGAGGGATGTGTTCAGGCGGTTGTCCTCGTAGCTGCGAATCATAGCTTCTGCGGTTTCAACGTTTCCCCGAAGCGTCTGGATCTCAATGTTGAGGGCATTTATCCTGTCATTGTATTCCTTCGCCTTCACATTTAACTGTTCCTCGACAAGCTTGTTCTTCTCCAAATTAGTTACAATGTTACTCAGCTTCTCCCCGATCTCAAGGGATGCAGCCTTCTTTTTCCTTACCTGTTCCTCATAATCCTCAATTGAGCCTTTCTGGTCCGTGAATATCTTTTCCTGTATCCTGAGATCGGAAGATACCATCGAAAGCGAGGAGGCAAGTGCTTCCTTTTCTCTCCTTAGTTCCTTCAGTGCAGATTCAAGCTCCGTTTCCCTTTCCATGGATTCAGGTGAAATTTCTGATAGTTTTGCCGCTATTTTTTCCTTTTCCCTGTTAAGACCCTCTATCTCGGCATCAATTTGTGATCGCTCTTTCTGTATTCCAGCTATAGTAGCTTCTACCTTCTGCAGGTCTGTCTTCGCTGCAGTCATATCCTGCCTTATCCTTGCAAGATCTGCAGATGATCTATCCCTGATCTCCACATACATGTCGACCTGGGATGATCCGGATCCTATCTGTTTTGAACTGGACGAAAGTTGAGTGGTGACCAGATCCAGCTCGGTTCTATCCACCTCAAGCCTCGCCTTTAACTTTTCGAGTTCTTCGGATATCTGTGCCATTTGCTCAGACACTTCAATTGTGCGCTTCTCCGAGGATTCCTCCCTCTTTTCCGAAAATCCCCCCGTAATTGCCCCGCTAGCCTCAAAAATGTCTCCTTCCAGTGTTACAAGGCGAACACCGCTCATATGTTTTCTTGCAGTCGTAACATCTGGCAGGATCAGGCAGTCCTGGAATGCATACCAGATAATATTCTCATATTTTTTATCATAATTCACGTTTTCAAAGACATATCCAAGGCTATCACCTGAATTTCTAACCATGATTGCCTTTGCCCTCGGTCTCCCGTTCAGTATCTTGTTCATTGGCAGAAATGTGAGTTTTCCTGCCTTCTTTCGTTTGAGTATATTCAGGCACTGCTCCGCAACCGAATCGTCTTCTACAACGACAGAATTCAACCTGGATCCGCCTGCCGATCCGACGGCCATCTGGAACTTTGATTCATAGCTCACCAGGTCCTTGACGAGACCGTGTACTCCTGTAAGCTCCCCCGATGCCCTGGCTTCGAGAATGGCAGAATATGTTCTGGATGTCTGCGATGATCTTGAAAGAGAGGCCGAAAGTTTCTCGTATTCCTTTGTAAGCTCAACAATCTTGCGGTTAAGATCGTCCTTCTTCCGGTCTCCTTCGGTCACTGCTTTTCGGAGCTCAAGATACTTCTTGTTGAGTTCATCATAAGCCTTCTTGCTTCCGGAAGCGTCTTTCTCAACGCTATCTATCTTGTATTTTGCATCATTGTATTCAAGCAGGATATCTGACTCCCTGCTTTCCAGGTGTCTTATGTCCGAAAGGATTTTCTCCTTCTGCGCCCTGTGACCAGACTCCTTATCAGAAATTTCGATTATCCGGGTATTTGCTTCAAGTATCTTTCGGTCAATGCCTTCCATTTCCTCCCTGTACCTCGAAAATGCCTTTGAGCTGACCTTAACGTCATTCCTTAACTGATCCAGTTGCCTGCTGCTTTCCTCGATCTGTTTCTCGTTTTCGCTGATCGAGTTCCTGAGCTTATCCGCTTCTTTCTTGAGCTTGTCTATATCCTTAACGATGTATTCATTGTTAGCTGCCAGATCCTTTGCTTTGGCCTCATAATTTGAAATGTCATCCTTGAGGTTATCGAGGTTGATCTCTTCCCTTGCCTTCTCCAGTGTTAGATCGCGAATAGTCTCTACAACCTTTTTGAGTTCATCACCGCCAAACCTGTTCTTCTCCTCCTCGACGCCTACGATTGTCCTTTCTGTTTCAGCAATTCTCGATTTTAGATCGGTTATCTTGTTCCTGGAGGCTGAAATCTGTTGATCTATCTCCTCCAGACTCTTCATATAGGCAGCAAGTTCCCTCTCAGCGGATATGTGATCAATTCTCAACAGCGTGGCTTCATGGGAACCTATCTTCGCAGTGATCTCGTTGTAGCGCTCTGCATTTTTCTTCTCCTCTGCGAGCTGATCCGCCCTTCTCTGTGTTTCGTCAATAAGAATCTGTAGCTTTGAAAGATTGTCTTCTATTCCATCTATATCAGTTTGCGCTTTGTCTATCTGTATGTTGTAGTTTTCGATTCCTGCAATAGATTCAAGAAGTTTCCTTCGCTCAGTTCCGGTCATCTTTACAAGATTGTTTATGTCGCCCTGGAGCACAAAACTGTAAGCATCCAGGTAAATCTGGGCATTATCAAGTATTGTCTCAACGTCTCCTCTTTTTGCCCTAGCGCCATTGATATAATACGTGCTCTTGCATTCCTGGTTGTCGTCAACCGATATTTCTCTTGTGATCCTCGTTTTGCGTTCCTCTTCCGGAATAGATGTGTCCTGGGAATCCATGACAATAGTCACTGAACATGTTGACCCCTGTTTCTTTCCTGGAGGAGCCTTGTGTATAAGATCTGGCAATCTATCGGCCCTGATAGCCTTGGAGGATCTTATCCCCAGAACGAAAAGCATTGCGTCTCCAATATTGCTCTTTCCGCTGCCGTTTGGACCAGTTATTACGGTAAAACCATCTCGAAACATTATCCTCTTCTTATTGCCGAATGACTTGAAGTTGTCCAGTTCCACAGATTCAATGATCATTTTACACCCGTCTGACAAACGCCTGTTAACGCAAAAATCATAATGTATAAATGTATTTAAATGTTTCTCATTGCCGTTAAGCTGAGACCAAAGATTATGGGCTTTGTTAATACTCAGTCACAATTATATATTGTCAGACGAATGCTGTTTAACATTGACTTTGTTACCTAAAGAGAGAAGATTCTACTTTGAAATAAAATAAAAACAAAGTTGCCATTCCAACCCGTGGAGAAGTCAATATTTTCCTCCGATCACCATATACTGGTAAGGATGGTTTCAAGGCTCGCGATGAATGAAGGCACAGGGGAAGTAATGAAATCAGCTCTGCTAAAACTAAGGAGAAAGATGCTGCTCCATTTTTTCCGGGAAGAAACCTATCTATTTCCGTCCATTCAGACCTTCGTGTCTCATGCGTTTGTGCTTGGCCTTCTAACGGAACATGCAGGAATGCTCAGGATGATAGACAAAATACTTGCATACATAGAAAAAGGTGACCTGGAGCGGACATCTGACAGGATGACCGGTCTGATGAGGCTTCTTCTCGTACATTGTCAAAGAGAGGAGAGGGAGATATATTCTGTCCCTGAGCTTTCTGGAAAAATATACGAGATTGATCAAAAAGCCAGGAAGGATAGAATGCCTGAGGGTTGGAAATGCGCTATAACAGCAAAGTATGAAAGAAGGTAATGATTCTCTAAATTTGGTTCGTGCCACTAAATAAGGATAATTAAGCACATAGCAATAGGAGTGATTGATTATGCCAGCAGATTCTATCTATCAGCAGATAAAACGGGATGCTTATGCCTATGGCATAGGAAGAACGCCCCTGTACCATTACAGTGGACCAGGATACTCGGTTTATGCAAAGCTTGAATATAGAAACAAGTTCCATTCAATAAAAGACCGGGCTGCCTATTTCATGATTGATTCAGCTCTTCGCTCCGGTGACCTGGATAAGAACAAGATCATAATAGAGGCAAGCTCCGGGAACACGGGAATTGCAATTGCCAGTATAGCCAGGGACCTGGGTTACAGGGCAAAGATATATGTTCCAAACGCATCGAGTTCAGAGACAAAATCGGTTCTTCGTAACACTGGCCAGGATATCGTGGAGGTTTTTGATGAAGCCAGCAAGAGAAGCTCCATAAACATAGACTCAGCGGTTGCCCTGCTTAAGGAAGAGATGGCACGTAACCCTGGAAAGTATGTGAACTTTGACCAATATTCCAATGATACAAACACGAATGCCCATTTTTATACCACTGCACCAGAGGCAATTCAGGCGGTGCCCGCTGGCTTTACGCACGTCGTGGTCTCGATAGGAACTGGAGGAACTCTCACTGGACTCGCGAAGTATTTCAAGAGATACAGCCCTGAGACAAAGGTAATAGGCGTTATGCCACAACCTTACCATCGCATTCAGGGCTTAAAAAACCTAAAAGTCTCAAGAACACCTGAGATTTTATCCAAAAACATGAATCTTATAGATGAGTGGAGAGACATAGATGACGCATCTGCAGAGAAGCAATTCAAGGAGATGATCCCATTAGGGCTCTTCGTAGGGCTTTCTTCTGCGGCAAATTTCTATTCAGCGTTGCAGGTTGCAAAGGAGAATCCTGGATCACGCGTTCTGACTGTCTTTCCGGATAGCGCAGAGAAATACAGGGAGAATTTCATATCCAGGGGACTGGTGTCCGCGGAAGAGTATGATAGATACTCCAGCTACTTGAAAAGCGATCCTGCTGAATGCATAACGTTGAAATGATGCGCCTATGATGATGAATTAAATGCTGGTTTTCTCTTTTCCAGGAAGGCCTGCACCCCCTCTTTGCTATCAGGGTTTCCAAAAGCCATGCCGAAGAGCTGTTTCTCTTCTTCGTACATCTCAGTGGGCTTGGATCTAACAAGCGACTTTACTGCCTTTAGTGTAAAAGCCGATTTTTCTTTTAATTTAAGTGCTAGATCGATTGAACTCTGGTCTGGATTGTCAGATATCTGAAGAACTATTCCATATCGAAAAGCCTCTTCGGCTGTCATAACTGCTGATGTGCCGATAAGGTAAAAGGCAACCTGTTCTCCCACCAATTCTTTCAGACGCTGGGTTCCTCCCCATCCGGGTATAAGGCCTATGTTTAGCTCTGTGAGGCCCATCTTAGCATTTCCGGATGCAATCCTGAAGTCACAGGAAAGTGCCAGTTCAAAACCGCCTCCAAGAGCGTATCCTCTGATGCTTGCAATAACCGGGGCTTCGTATGACGCAATGAAATTCATGACAGAATGACCATCACGAGCGAATGAGTATGCAACAGACTCTTTCAATCCAACAAAATTTTTGATATCCGCTCCAGCAGAAAAGGCTCGTTCGCTTCCAGTGATTACTGTTATCATTGTCTTTTCAGACATACTTGCCCTGATCTCAGCAAGGGTTGGCAGATCAAGAGGATTCAGATCGGATTTTCTCTGTATCCGGATTACGCGTATTCCATCTTCTTCCTTGACTACAATGTTTTCATATCTCATACCATGTTATGAGTTGAGCAATTATAAGCATTAAGGCTAAACCAGTTCCAGCGAGAGCGTATGTGCCCCGCCTCCCCCATGGCAGATGGTTGCCAGGCCAGTCTTCAACTTGCGGGAGCTGAGAGCATTCAGCAGGGTTACAATTATTCTGGACCCACTGTTGCCGAGCGGGTGTCCCAATGCAATCGCACCACCGTTTACGTTGAATCTGTCCTTGTCTACCCCAAGCTGATCCCTTACGATTATGGATGCTATAGAGAATGCCTCATTGTGCTCAACCAGGTCATAATATTCTATCTTCTTTCCATTTTTTTCCAGAAACTGTCTGGTGCATGGAACTGGTGTCTCGACGAAGTCCCTTGGATCCAGTGAGGCCTGATGATAACCTGTAATCTTCGCCAGTGGCTTTAGTCCCAATTCGTCGACAGATTTTTCTGAAGCCAGGACAAGTGCTGAAGCACCGTCAGAAAGTTGTGAAGAATTTCCTGCCGTCAATACTCCGTTCGGGCCGAATGACGGCTTGAGCTTTCCAAGAACGGCAGGATCCGAGACTCTGATTCCCTCATCTTGTTTCAGGTCATCCATGGAGATGCACTCCCTGGCAAATTCACCGGTTTTCCATGCCCTGTCTGCCCTCAAGTTGCTTTCATAGGCGAATTCGTCTGCTGCCTTTCTACTTATGCCAAATTTAGCCGCCGTCCGGTCGGCGGAAACGCCCATGTGTTCGGAGTAGAATGCATCCAGAAGACCGTCGGAAAGCATGGCATCCTTAAGACCGGGGTCTTTGTAGAGAAGTTGCTTGACTCCCCACCTGTAGTCAGGCGACAGAAGAAGAGGTGAATTGCTCATACTTTCCATGCCGCCAGCTACAACTATATCTCTTTCACCGAGCTTTATTTCCCTGAACGCAGATTCTATCGCGAGCATCCCCGATGCGCATACCACGTTGACGGTATATTTCAAGGTTGAGTTCCTGAGTCCAGCCAGCGTAGCTGCCTGACCGGCAGGATTTTGCCCGTTTCCCGCCTGAAGAACGTTGCCCATTATGACCTCCTCTATGCTGTCAGGAACAACGTTTGATATTGCTATTGCTTCCCTTACCGCTAATCCACCAAGCTCAACAGCTCTTTTTGACTTAAGCGCACCCCCAAACCTTCCGATCGGAGTACGGACTGCACTGACGATGTATACTTCATTCATTACAAAGCGGTCATCTTAATCAGGAATTTATAGCTTAACGCTTAGCTTAAAGCAAAATGCCAAGAATACAGTTCTATATCTGGACATGATTGGAAATGCTTATTAGGTCACGACTATTAAGATTTATACGCTGATCTCAGTTAATAGGATGCACAGAATATTACCTGTCTGTATAGCATGTGCGGTCCTCCTTTCCTCTGTTCTCGGATACGTTCCCGTTCCAGTGTTTCATTCTGCAGAGACATCGTCCCTGGGAAATTTTGGAAGCGATTCACAGCCTTCGAGCAATTACGCTTATACAGTGACTTTTCAGGAAAGTGGACTTCCTGCGTCCTCCTTCTGGGCCATACAGTTCGGCTCGAGCTATTCCAGCAGCACTGGTTCATCGATCACATTCACCTCAGGATCTGGAAGCTTCCTTTACTTTGTGTTCTATGGAAACCAGTCATCTTATATTATGCAAGGCACAGCAAATGTCCAGGGAGATACCGTTATTCCGATCAACATATATCACTTCACAATCGCACTTAGCGGAAACACGCGTCATCTCACATGGTTCGCTGATCTGCATGACAGCACAGGCTATAACTGCGTTATAGAGAGCAATGGCAGCAGTGTAATGTACTACGTATCGCAGGGTCCTTATGATTATTCTGTAATTCTTCATGAGTTTGGTGAAAACATTACATTATGCTCAAACACCACCACTATAACTGATAATACACAGTTAAGCGTTTCAATGAGGTCCATCTCCTTCTATGAAACAGGGATTCCAGTTGGAAATAATGGCATTCCGCTAAGTGCGATTGTAAAATATATTCATGCACCAGGTTTACCGCTAAAGGCTCAAAGTGAAATTGAAGCTGACTCTTATAATAACAGTTTCACGATTTTCTTCCCTTATAATGTGATCTCTCCCGTTTATGCTATTAACGTCCTTGATCGAAACTGTACTTTCCAGGTCGCATACGGTAATATAAACCTCTCATCGGTGAACGAAAGCAAGGTGCTGTCGTTCAGCAATATAAGTATCACAGAGCATAATGCGCCTTATGGATCTATGTGGGGGACAATTGTATATATGGGGGCATCTAAAGTTTTCGGGTTTAAGTCTATATACTCCTCTTCTAACTTGTATCTATTAAATGGTACTTATCAGTACAGATACTATCTTTATTCGAATTTCTCCGGAAACGAACCGACATACGCTTCGAGCGATTCATATATTTTGACTGTACCAAGCGTAAACGGCGATCTTGTAGCAAACTTTTCTGGAGTGGTGGATCTTAAAGCGATTGAAACTGGCTTTTCAGGCAGGTGGGAGGCGCAGGTAACCGGAGATAACATTTCATTTATCCTTTCAGGAGCAGCTAACGTGCTGACCGCTCCGGTGGCACCAGGATCGTATTTTATGAACTTCAGCTCTTTCAGTACATCTCTTCTCAATGGAAGTTACCATACAGTAAACGCTTCAAACAGTATTGTGAACATCTCTTTCTACAGGTTGAGTTTTGATCAGACTGGACTGTCCAATTTTAATGCAAACTGGATTCTGCAGCTATTTCAGGTTGGACAGTCTCAAAGCATATCTACGGATTATCTTGGCAAAACTACGGATATTTCGTTCTTTGTCATTAATGGCTCTTACAGTTATAAGGCAGTGGCATACTTATTTCCAAACAGAGATTACTCTGGTCAACCGCTTTTCAACAGTCGCAATACAACTTCAACTCCCTTGATCTTGGGCTCCAATGTCACGGTGAATATTACCTTCCATCCCCTGTCTGGTCTGTATGTCGTACATTTTGCAGTGCAGTTCAATGGCCCCGGACAACTGTTTATTGAAGCTTTCAACAAATATTTGGGCAATGAGATTGGACTAAATTTTGAAGCGTCGAATACTACTCAATCGGTATACTGCCTGTTTGCCAATCAATCTATTGCACTTAACTGTGGAAGCAATTCTTTCAGTAATACAAGTGTTTACACAGTTGACGGGTCAAACGTTACAATTTTGCTTAACCTTAGCTGGCTTCAGTACAGCACTGTTTTATTCCAAGAAACTGGATTGCCCGCAGGAACATTATGGACCGTGATGGCAGAGAACCAGAATCACACCTCTACAAGCAGTAAGATTTACTTTACCTTTTCAAGCCGCGAGGTCTTCTTTTCTATCGTATCGATCGGCACGTATGATCCATCCCCAGACAATGGGAAGATAGAAATTTCATCAAGGGCTCAGGTGATCAATGTATCTTTCATCTCGATTTCGAACCTTTCCTATGGCACAGTTTCCAAAACTTTGGATGTCTTAAATGCTCATGTTTACAACGGTCTTTTTCAGAGTTATCCGGAAATACCTGTTGACGGAATTATTCATCCATTCTATGCCATTACCGATACCTTCAGGAACCTGATTGTTTCGCCTAACAGGTCTGCCAGCGTATACTTCTTGAACAATTCAGCTGAAGACCCGTCCGGATCTCTTTACAGATTTTCTCCCCTGACCGGCTCTCTTGTGTCTTTAACAAACCCTGAATCCTATTACTCTGTTTCAATGTCAAGTGGCGAGTTACATCTTGTCGGCTTGAGCAATAATAGTAGCTGCCTCTATGTCTTCGGAGGAAATCGCCTCTTCCTTATCAACACAACTTCTTTGGAACCAGTTGCTTGTCACATTATAGGACCAAGCGGCTTTACCATTTCATGTATGATCATGGATAAGCACACTGGAAAGTTCTATTCTATTGACTCTATGGCCGGGGGAATAGAGGTTACAGCATTAAACGGCTCCAATATACAGTATATTACTCTATCGAGGCTGCTAGGATTTGGACCCTTTTCAGCAGGTTATTTGGTTTGCGACCCAAATAACGGATTCCTTTACATTCATTATACATACAATAGATTCGTATGTCTGGATACACAGAATAATCTACTTGGAAAGACCTTCGCCGTTAGTGACTGTCCGGTAGCGGCGACATTTGATTCTCAGCTTAATGATCTCGCCATTGCAGGCTATTCTGGCGAGGCAAATGGAGGGTATGGTTACTTTCTTACACTAATTAACGTGGAAGGGCAGGGAAGCAATCAAAACATACGGTTAGGCGATCTGCCGACAGACATTATTTTCGATCCACAGAATAAGATGCTCTATGTTTCAGAAATAACACTGTCGCAGCGTTTTGAAAATATAGGTATATTTGTCTCAACTTCCGGGCATCTGGCTGTAATAGATCCTTCTCAAGATGATGCAGTATCTAACATTTCTATAGGTAATAATCCCCTTGCTCTTTCTGAAACTCTAAATGGCACAACCATCTTTGTACAAAATTCAGGAGAGTGCAGTTTGGTTGAGGTAAGTTTGCCAGTTCAGGCCAGCAATTCACCATCTCTTCTTAGCCATACTTTCCTCTCGGGCATTATTATAACTGGTTCCCTGATAGCTGGCGTCGTTGTAGGCTATTTTTGGATCTACAGGAAGCGCAGGTCTTGAGAGTTTTCCAGCCAGTGATATTTGCAGCCATATAGCTGGCATATTGGTTTTAAAATAGCGAAGCACGATAATCCGCTGAATTAAACGATTTTCCATCTTTTTCAATGTATTCAGAGACTTCATTCTTTAGCCATTCTTCAAATTTGGTAAATTTGAAGCCTTCCGACTCCGCTTTCTTAGTTGAGAGGATGTAATCGTTTTCTGAATAATATGCGGAATTTGATTTCCCGTCTTCTGTCCGCTCAATTTTTGCGGGAACACCCATAAATTCTCCAAGTTTTGATATTACTTTTGAGACCTCCATATATTCTGAGGAAGCAGCATTATATGCTCCAGTCTTTCCCTGTTTTCCCAACCAGAAGAGGAATCTGCCAGCATCATCGACCCATACATAATTCCTGCGTCCACTTTTTCTCGGAACTAAAAACGTCTCGCCTTTTTTTATTCTAGACAAGTGATCCTGGAACCTGAGTGTACTGTCGTCATGACCAATCACGTTTGGAAACCTTGCCGCAGCAACCGGAAATGGAGCTTTGCCAAATAGTATGGATTCACAGTTCCTTTTTCCCTCCTCATAACTTGATTCCATTCCTGGTGTTTCAATCTTAACCTTCGTAGGATCAAATGCGCCCTCCGTAAAAGTGCCTGAAAGTCCTCTGTAAACTGATGCACTTGACGTGTAAACTAATCTTCCAGCCCTGTTTTTGAACAGTTCCACCAGGTCGTTAACGTCTCTCGACCTAAATCCCAGCATATCGTATATTACATCAAAAAATGGAGGTGAATTAAGATTCTTATAGAGGCTCATTCGATCGAACCTATCCACCTTAACCACATCAACATCACTTCCAAATGGATTTGGCGTTTTTCCCGAAGTAGCCATAGTTATATCCGCTCCATCATTGATTAGAAGATCAACGAGACGCCTGCTTATAAAACCTGTTCCACCCAATACAAGAACTTTCATGATATTCCCTTCGCCAATATTATAAGCCTGGTTAAAAACAATATTCTATCCTTCTAAAAGCAATTTATCAACCTCATAATGTACTGGCAATAATTAAATCGTATCCTCATCGTTCGGAGCGCAGGTAATTAACAAAATCTTTTTACTCATATATTTCAAACTGTGTATAACGGCCTTTTGCTTCAGGGAGCTAATATCTATATTGGGTGCGAAATCTGCAGACCAATTACAATATATACATGCATAATACCATTCGGTAAACATGAGAAGGTTGATCCTTGATAGCATAATCTCATTGGATGGCTATTACACAAGCCCAAAGAATGAAATTGACTGGTTTGGGTTCGATAGGGAGGAGATTGAGTGGTCAAAAGAAATCCTCCGAAGGGTTGATGCCATGCTTTACGGTCGTGTTACTTATCAGGAGTTCAGTGAGTTTTGGCCCGAAGCATCTCCGTCGCCGGACGGATTTGACTCTGAGATCATCGACCAGTTGAACAGACAACATAAGATTGTCTTTTCCCGTACAATTACCGACATCCCCTGGAAGCCCGCTGAGCTTGTACGCGAGGATCCTGCTGTAGCGGTTCCAAGGATCAAGAATGGAAAGGGAAATGACATGGTGGTTGTGGGAAGCGGTACACTTGTCTCGACTCTTATAAGGAATGATTTGGTTGATGAATACAGGATACGCATTAGACCAATCATATTAGGTGCTGGAAAGTCTTTCTTCAAAGACGACCAAAAGAGGCACAAACTAAAGTTAATCTCTGCAAACGCTTTTCAAAACGGTGTCATTGCTGCTCACTACGAACCAGTTCATTAACTTGTGCCACATCTTCAAGGAGTCGTATAAGGTAGCTTACAATAATCACCTTGAGAATCAGTCTGGACTTCTCGAACACCAGGTTAAGGTTACAATAGAGCCTGAATTTTTTGGGTACTGACCTTGAGCTTAATCAAAGCTGTTCCGGGTATAGCAAACTTCTAACGAGTTCTGAAAATAATAGATTTGTGCTAATATTTTCAATTGATACGACCGTTGAGAGAAGCAGTAATAATGTAACAACCAGGTGTAATTACGAAATAATCAGCCAGTAAATCATTCCATCTGGATTATAGTATGGGAGAGAAGATCAGGAAATATTTATCAAAACACGGGCAACGAGTAAATACAAAAATTGGAACGGGCTCGGGGGGATTTGGACCCCCGATCACCGACTTAGAAGGACGGTGCCTTATCCAAACTAGGCCACGAGCCCGGCACTGTATGATTTATAATCAATTTAAGTTTTCTCGAAGAATTTGCTTATTACTCCTATTTCGCGATACACAAGTTGAAGCAGCTTTTTCGTTGAATGGTCATGCATTTTTATCAATTCCTAGATGCAGGGTTTCAGATTGCTCCAACATGAAAGAATAAAGCTTTATCCAGACTGGACATAGCAATCCGTGAAAGCTAAGTTTACTCTTTCAATACGGCTTCCAAAAGTGGCTTATGCTGACACAATCAGTGCAATCAGGCCGGAAGTGGGAAAGGTTGTGGGTAGATCCAGGGAATGGATTGAGGAAGATAAGGATAATTTGTACTTTTATATACAATCCCCTGATACAGTCTCACTAAAGGCCAGCCTAAGTGCATTCGCAAGGCAGGTGTCACTGGTAGAGAGAATATCGAAGGAGGTAAAATAATTGGATAATCCGAGCAACATGATTCAGAACAAGATAAAGCAGGCACAACAGTTGGAAATGCAGATAGAACAGTTGATGAACCAGAAGTATCAGCTTGATACAAGAGTCAAGGAGCTGGAAAGGACCCTGAAGGAACTGGAATCTGTCAAGCCTGAAAGTGCCGTATACAAAGCAGTTGGACCGATTTTATACAAGGTAGAGGACAGGAAGAAGCTTGTCGACGATCTTGAAGAACAGAAGGAACTCAGTTCAGTCAGGATAAAGACGCTTGAAAAGAACCAGAAGACACTGGAAGAAAAATACAAAGAACTTGAAGCTTCTCTCAAGAAGACATACCAGGAAGCGAAAGGTAGTAACTAGTGGTTTCAGACGTACAGGGAAGAAAACCTGATTCTACGCTGCCCCTTGCAAGGGTAGGAGTAAAGGGACTGAAGTTTCCCGCAATAATTAGAAGAGGAAACAGGGAAATAGTGCTTTCGGCAACAGCAGAGATATTTGTGGATGTGCCAGGAGATCGCAAGGGAGCCGATCTCTCTGAGATCACAAGATCAGTATCATCACTCGTTCTGAAGAACAGGGATTTCGAGGGGATTGAAAATATAACTTCCCAGGTCTGCGCCTTGGTTTTAGATAAATTATCGTATGTCACCAGGTGTGAGTGCACAATGCAGGCAGATTATTTTGTAAAATCTGGTTCTTCGGATGATTTTTCACTGAATGTATCAACACTCATCGGAGAGACGAAGATCACCAGAAGTGGTGAAGAGCAGGATTTCATTGGCATAATAGTGCAAGGAATCAATGCCTGTCCATGCACAATGGAAAAGGAGCGAAGATTGCTCAAGGAAAAGTTTCCTGAATTCTCTGGAGCGATAGATGCTTTACCAATAATAACGCATAACCAGAGAAATAGGGTTATGATAAAGGTCCAGAATACAAAGAGGAAACAAGTTGACGCAGACTCACTCATTGCGATTGCGCAGAGCGTTATCGGTCAACCTGTTTCTATAGGCGTGAAGGGCGAAAACGATGCCGATCTGATCCTTAGACAGCACTTGAAACCGATGTTTGTCGAGGATGTGGTTCGTGAAATTGCAAAAAAACTAAAAGAAGACATACCTGCTATAGATCCTGAATCCACGGTCATAATAAGATCGGAGAGCGAGGAAAGCGTCCACCCGCATAACGCGTTCGCTGAATTCTCCGGCAAATTTAAGGATATTTGATATTCATTGCTTCTTGATATCTGAGAGCCGTTTTATCATCTTTACCACAGACTGAACTGCATCCTTGGCCGATTCGATGCGGGCCTGTGCCTGCAGCCTGGTTTCACCCGGACCAGAGATTCCAAGTGATACAGGCTTCGAGAATTCAACTGAAAGGTCCTCGATTTTCCTTGCTGCGTTATTCATTATGACCTCATCATGATCCGTTTCGCCCTTGATCACAGCACCCAGGGTCACAACACCCTCAATCTCCTTAATTTCAAGAAGTTTCTTGACGCCGAGAGGTATATCAAAAGTACCGGGGACCTTTAGTACCTTATGCACATCAGCTCCCAGGAACTTGGCTTCCTCTTCAGCCCTCAATAGCATGTTCATCGTTATGTCATAGTTATATTCAGACACCACAATTCCAATTTTCATTTTACCACCTAGTGATATATACCTTCCCTTGTATCAACCGAACCTGCATCTTCAAAACCCTGCCTCAGACCTTTTCCTGCATTTTCCTGCAGCCTCTTGGGCCTGAACAGAAGATCATAGGCGTTGACGGCATGTTCCCTGGAACGCGAATCCATGAGCCATGCCAGCTCCCTGTCATCAGCGGCCTCTTCTTCATGAACAAAAACTTCAATGATGTGCGTCATTGTTTCCGTCTGAACGCGAGAAAGTCCTTCAGATGCAATCCTGGCACTCATCTTATCAAGCTTCTTGCGACCAGGCATGCCTAGTGCAATGACAATATCGCAGCCTCTCTCAACAATCAGTTTTTTACATGCAACCGGGAGATCCTTTATCCCTGGCACGGTGTATCTCTGGATCTGGAAGCCTGTTCCAATTGATTCAAGCTCATCAATGGCAGACTTGGCCATGTCGAACCTGGCAAATGTCGTGTCCGCAATCCCGATCTGCTTCATATTCTATCCTCTATTATCTGCAAAAGCTTCTCCTTTATCTCAGACGATCCCTTGTATGTTGAGTTGCTGTACCTGGATATCCTGACAACTCTGACATTTAGGCCCATTTCCGAGCACTTTCTCTTTATGTCGTCGGGATCAAATGATTGATCATATCCAAGAGTTATTATGTCCGGTTTTACCTCCTCGACGGTTGAATAAATGTCCCCCTCATGACCAAGAATTGCACGGTCGACAAGTTTAAGCTCGTTTACTAACTGAAGTCTTGCTGATTCGTTAAAGACAGGAGTTTTACCTCTCTTCCCGGCAGTTGAGTCTCGAGCTACTACAACAACAAGTTCTTCGCGTACATGGACGATTTCCTTTAGGAAATGAATATGCCCGAGATGCAGAATGTCAAAGACCCCCGTAGCCATTACCCTTGTCATGAGACCACTCGTCGATTATAGTTCGTCCCTCTATAAATGTTATCGAATGGCTAGAAGCGTACTGTTTGGCCTCATCTTTTGTCATGGATCTGCCAGTGTTGGAGAGCATTTCAACCATGGCAATTGAAGGAATAAGACCGGCACGTTCGACCAGATATGTGCCAAGTTCGGTGTGCCCTCTCCTCTGGGCAAAATAACCTGCTCTTGCAATAAGAAGGAAGACATGTCCCGGCGACCTGAACCTTTCAGCAAATACTCGCTGTGCTGATCCATTGAGGTTGCCCAGTTCAGCGAGATAACTGGATATCCCTGAAATAGTCGCTGCCCTTTCAATATCACTTATACCTGTATAGTTACTGCGAAGATTAACGCTGAAAGAGAATGCGCTGCTGACATCATACCCGAGATCTGTATTTCTGAAGAGACCGGATATACCTCCATACCTGGAAAGGAAATCGTCCATGTAAGGCAGTGAAATCTTTTCAGCCTCCCGCTCCCTTATTGTCACGCATATAAGACCGCCCCCGTCCTGTCGCATCTGTCTTATGTACTCAGGCGTGATATACTGAGAAGCAACCATAAGATCCGTTTCGCCCTCTCTCTTCTCGTCGTCAAAAACAAGAATAGGCTTCCCGTGGCGAAGGTCTTCTATCACATTTGTAAGCATGATTCAATATGCGTAGAATAGGTATAATTGTTTTGGTAGCTACTAAATTATTGGTACTCATATTAATTAAAGAAGAAACGATCTTATGGCGTGGAAATCCGGAAATTCCTGCCAGGCGATGTCGACCAGATCTGTGACCTTGAGAAGAGGGCATTTGGCATCGGCGCATATAGCAGGAGTATGATTAAAAGGATGTTTGCCGCCCCGGATGTTATAGATTTCCTGGCTGTTGATGGAAAACGCATACTTGGATATGTGTGCGCTCTTCCCATTGATGAGTCCTCTGCCGACATTGAGAGCATAGCTATCGACCCCAGCATGCACCGATCCGGGCTTGGAACCCTGCTTTACAACCGAGTGGAGAGTGAGCTTCTGAGAAAGGGATATCGTGTTGTCATCCTGGAAGTGAGGGAGAATAACATGCAGGCAATTAATTTCTACAAAAAACATGGTTTCAAGGCAACTGAGTTTCTACAGAATTATTATAAAGTCGCTGTTGACGGAACAAGGAATGCTTACAGGATGAAAAAATTTCTCGATCTCTGATTATGGCCTTGTGAATTTGAGGCCATAATGATATTCGCCACCGTAAACTTTCTCGGCAAAGACAAAATGAGCATCTGTAAACATTGCCTTGCACTTTTCTTCCGGTATCCTTATGTTTAAAGGAGGGCCTATTTCAGTCTGGACGTTTGACCAGTCTATGTTTACAATAAAACCTCCTGGTTTAAGAACGCGATACATTCTGACAAGAAAACCTTTTGGATCTTTCAGGTCGTGAAATATGTTTGCCAAAAAAACCAGATCAAACGATCTCTCAGGAAAATAGATACGTTCTGCGTCACCGACAACTACCCTTACGGTTCTTGCAATATTCTGATCAAGTGTCAAGAGCCTTTCCTTCAACATTCTGATCATTTCTGGGTTTGAGTCTATCGCCTGATACGTTCCCCGTCCATTCTGAAGCTTGACAAGAGGGAGCGTGAAAAAGCCGGGGCCGCAACCTATTTCAAGAATGCTTCCGCCGAGATCACCAATACCACTTACTATCTTGTCTGCGTCCTGATATTTATAGCGTTCCTCGGATAATAGGTGAAATTTTGCTGCATCTGCGTCCATTGCTATCTTAAGGCATACTTAGATAATAAACCATCGTAATTGCTATCATGTTTCCTTCAACCGGCAAGAGAATAGGACTTAACGGATCAAAAAGGTAAATCATATCACTAATTATTGGGGAATTAGAAATTACTGAAAGCCGGACAGGCTTCAGTCGGGCCAGATGTCCTGGCAGGTTCCCCCTGCTTCGCTTCCAATCCGCACCCCTCCAGCACCCGCAGTTCTAGATACCGTTGCTCCCTTCCGGTCCTGGCGGATTTTCCAGATAAACTATGATCATGTTTTCCTTTGAAATCATGACCGTAGATCTTGGGTCCAGAGGAACAGAGTGTCACAAGTTCCACAGGGCCTGACAGAAGTCTGGTTGACCTTCCGAAGCCGTCGCCCCCGCGTATAGACTTCGGGTAACAGAAGGTGCCTAGCCCTCCGGCCTAGTCCGGCTTAACGAAATAGAAAGCTTTGTTAATAACCTTATTCAATGGTAAAGAATGGATAGCAGTTATAATCAAATCTACAGCTATTGGTGAGTCTTTCTGCCATTCATACTTTAACGCTCTACGCATGGGATGACCGTCATTATGGTCAAATTTGTCAATCATTGTAATAAGTAATATATAGTAAGTTTACTTTACTTATGAAAAGCAAACTTGACAGGTGTAATTAAATGGATAGAAAGTTGAAAATAGCTTTAACTGTGGTCATAATTATTGTACTAGTTGCATCCTTCTTTGTGTATGATACTACGCAAAAGACTGCAGCGCCTGCTAGCGGAACCATTACCGTGCATGACTCCTTAGGCAGGGCAGTAACGTTTAATCATACAGTTACAAGAATAGTATCGATAGATCCATCGGCAACAGCGACTCTTTATGCTCTTGGGGCTTACCATGATCTTGTTGGCGGAAATGAATTCGACTGTTATCCGCCAAATGAGTCACTTCCGGATGTTGGAGACAGCTATGGCGTTAACCTCGAAGATATTGTTAACCTCTCTCCACAGGTTGTTCTTCTCTATGGTGCGACCATGCCATCGTATGGTACCCAGATTTTGAACCTTGGAATCCCCGTGTTGGTAGATAATCCGAATAGCATAATACAAATCGAACAGGAGACGACAATGCTGGGCATGATTACAGGCACAGTGAAGAATGCTTCACTGATCAACCAATGGATGAATCAATCCCTGGATGCAATAAATCAAAGTGTAGCCTCGCTTTCCTCCCAACCGGAATATTCTGCTTTCTACTACCTATATGCCGGCGGTTGGACAGCAGGAAATGACACGTTTATCGGGCAAATAATGCAGTACGCGCACCTGAAAAATATAGCAACTGCACAGGGTTACTACGAGATGTCAAGCGGTCTGATTGCAGAGGATAACCCACAAGTCATACTGCTTGATCAGTACGTTAATTTCTCAGCGGTAACAACAGCACCCTATAATGAAACTTCAGCCTTCTTAAACGACAGGGTTGTTTCCGTCGTAAATGATAGCTTCATAGACTATCCAGATTTCAGGGTAATTTATGGCATTGCATGGGTTCTTGACAGCGTATATCCAACATTTGTATCTTTGCCTGCGTTCCCGATTCACCTGGAATATCCTCCCACTTACGGCCTGTAGAAATGTTCAAGACCTTGAGGCGTTTCTCAGGCATTCAGGAACACAATAAATCTGGAACAATTTTCATCATTTCTATCTTGGCTCTGCTAGTTGCAGCGGTCTCTTCAGCTTTCATTGGTGTAGTATACATTTCACCAATAGAGGTGTCTAGGATATTTCTCTCCCAGATACCACTAGTTGGCCACTATTTTTCTGCCGGCATTGATATTGAACATCAGCCGGAGATTATTGTTTACCTGAGAGAACCGCACATACTTGGGGCAGTGATAATTGGAGCTGTTCTCGGAGTGGGAGGCGCAGTGATCCAGAGTATTTTCAAAAACCCGATAACGGAGCCGTACATGATTGGCATATCCAGCGGTGCCGCGTTGGGGGCTGTCTTGTCTATTGCAGTAGGGCTGACAATCCTCGGTGTTTATACTTTACAGGTCCTCGCGTTCATTTTTTCCGCACTTATTGTTGGCCTCATATATTTCTTCTCTCTACGAAGCGGGCGGGTGCCCATTGTATATATGCTTCTAACGGGAATTGCTGTCAGCGTATTTGTCTCATCTATAGTAGCATTCATGTTATACAACAGCCCCAATCTAGCAAGCACAAGCGAGGTGTTTTTCTGGCTAATGGGATCCGTTGACACAATAACCTGGGCAGAACTGATCCCTGTAGCCCTTCTTTCGATTGCGTCAATGTTCATCCTCTCTCTTTATACGAAGGAGCTGGACACGATTCAGCTAGGGGAAGATTATGCCAGATCTGTGGGCGTGAAGGTTGAATCTTTAAAAATAATAGCCCTTACTCTTGTAACTGTAAGTGTTTCTGCGGTTGTCTCGATTTCCGGGCTCATCGGGTTTGTCGGTCTTGTGGTTCCACATATTTCCAGGCTTTTACATGGCGGGAGTAACCGTAAAGTCATACCATCTTCAGCAATCCTTGGCGCTCTTTTCCTGGTTCTTGCCTACGATGTTTCAAGACTTGTTATTGCTCCAAAGGTTGTTCCCATAGGGATCATAACAGGGATGATTGGAGTACCATTCTTCATATATCTACTAAGAAAATTGGCAGGTGGTTACTATGCAGATTGAAGTCAGCGGAATTGAATATTCTGTCAATCGTTTCAAGCTTGGGCCCGTCTCATTATCTGTAAAGGGTGGAGAAGTACTTGGCATAGGTGGCCCGAACGGCTCTGGCAAATCTACTCTTCTAAGGATTATGCTTCGCCTGATGCGACCCACCAAAGGACGGATTACTCTAGATGGAGTCAACATAGATGAGATGTCACAACGTGATCTTTCCAGGAAACTCGCTTACCTGCCACAGAACCTTTTCTCCCCTCTCAACCTATCCGTTCAGGATGTCCTCCTGGCCTCCGAATACAGCCTTGATAAAAAGAATGCCAGGCTCGATGATATCATTCGCAGATACGGAATAGAAGAATTGAAACACCGGGATTTCAACTCTTTAAGCGGGGGCGAAAAGCGACTCGTTATGCTTATAGGTGCAATAAACCAGGATGCAGGCGCAATATTGATGGATGAACCGGATACTTTCCTGGATGTTGATAAGGAAATTCAGGTAATGCAGGAGATCATGGATATACGGAATTCGGGGCGTTCAGTCATCGTAATACTGCACGATCTCAACAAACTTGCATCAATCTGCGACAATATACTTATGCTAAGGTCAGGACAGGTTGTAGCATATGGATCAACCGATGAGGTCCTTGTCCCTGAGGTCCTTGAAAAGATGTATTCTGCATCCTTCACAGTTGAAAGAATTTCAGGTTCCCTAAGGGTTGACGCACATGCCAGGAAAAAATCCTAGATATGCTCGACTGACTTTTCCAAGAGAAATGTTTTATCATCCTCGACGCGAACAGTAAAGAATGAGCAGTTTGTGAACCTTATGTTATGAGGATCTTCTATGAATTCTTTGAAAAACATACGAATGAATGCACCATGGCTCACCGCAAGCACCCTTTTACCGGCGTATTTTTTCAACAGATAATTCCTGGTCGTTCTTACTCTCCACCTGAGGTGTGCTATTGTTTCTGCTCCCGGTATTTGATCGACTCTTTCGTTTAGTATATTGGTCATCCTGAATGAAAAAAGTCTCTCTATCTCCACTGTTGTTAGTCCCTCAATTTCGCCGAGCGATCTGTCACGCAAAGCTGTTAGCATCTTTAGCCAGTCTATTTCAAGTTCCCCACCAAGAATAAGGGCCGATTCATAAGATCTCCTCATACCACTATGCATTATCATATCATATCCGGTCGCTTTTAATCTTTCTGCAACCTGGATAACCTGCTTCATGCCGTTCTCATTGAGATCGACATCGATATCTCCCTGCCATCGCATTGCCTGATTCCCATCTGTTTCGCCATGTCTTATCAAAGTTAGCAGAAGATCTTTGCTCATCCAAGATTCCTTTGATGTGGTTAAATTATTTTCAGAATGCGGAGTCCAGTTCTTTCATAATATCGGCGCTCAGTCTTAGATCCGAAGCCTTAACGTTTTCTTCGAGTTGCTCCAGATTCGTGCTGCCGATTATTGGAAATATTGATCTTCCCTTACCTATGAGCCACGCGAGTGCTACATGAGACATGGTTGCGCCTAAATCTTTGGCCACCTGGCGCAGCTTCTCAAGGTTCTCCACATTTTGCTCCGCCATTTTGTTAGCTGAAAAATTCTTTTCATATACAGAACGGGATTTATCCTTTTTCTTGGTTAAATATCTTCCGGCGAGAACCCCCTGCGCAAGTGGACTGTATATCATTGATGCCATTCCATTTTTCTCCGCAACTGCAATGTTCCTACTTTCCTGCTCCCTGTTGATTAGATTGAATTCATCCTGGATAAATAATGGTCTTTCAACACCATGAAGAGAGAGATATTCTGTAATCTCATGAGATTTAAAATTGGAAAGACCGTAGTGTAAGATTTTTCCCTCGTCAATTAGCATGTTCATTGTTTTTGCAGACTCATATTTTCCGGTCACCCCGTCCGGTGCGTGCATAAGATAGAAGTCGACATAATCCATCTGTAGTCTTTCAAGACTCTTGGTTATTGCAGATCTCACATGTTTCCTGTTTAGCCCCTGATCGTTTTCCAGAGGACCAGTCCGTCCCATAACTTTGGTCGATATAACAAAGCTTTCCCTGTCGTATCCCTTGAGGGCTTCTCCAAGGATCCTTTCAGACAGTCCTACGGTCTTGAAGTTACCTTTCATGTTGTCTCTGTCATACACTCCTCGATACACATCAGCAGTGTCAAAGAAGTTTATACCAAGATCATAAGCCTTCTTTATGAGCTTCAAGGAAGTTTCTCTATCTACCTGAGGTTTAACCTTAGTGCCGCTGTTTGGAAGATACCATGTTCCAAGGATAAGATCGGAAACCCTAATTCCTGTCTTGCCAAAAACTCTGTAATTCATGCATCCCGAATGCATCGAAAGTAATCAAATTATCTTCTATACTTTTCCATGGATACTCATGAAGTCGTAGAAAAGTCGCTATGGATAACAACTTTTTCCCTGAATTTTAGTGAGTTACCTGCTCTGGCCCGTTTACCTGTTCCTGAACCACGCTGGTATAACCCAGATCCTGAGCCATCTTGACAGATCTGTAGTATCCAAGAAATCCAATGATAACAACGGCGAATATTACGATGAAGAAACCTATTCCAAGGTTGTCAAGATTATGAACATGGATGCCGGTGGTTATTCCATAATCAAGCAGCTGGGGGAATACTATTATCAGACCGCCCGCAACAACGAAATCAAGACCGCCATACGTTAAGACATATCTACTGATACTCTTTGCAACGAAGGCAATCCCTTTTTTAGTAAGTTTCTTGCTCTTAGAAAGCCAGGTACCAAAGCCAGCACCGAATGCGATCTGCATTGTCATTGTACCCAGGCCGAAGAGCATCCCAGGTACAAAGCCCCAATACATGTTTGGCATGGAAGGTGCCAGAACTGTGTATATTATAAGAGCGAATGCACCAAATCCAAACCCGGCTATCAATCCATGAACGAATGCTAACCTAAGTGGAATTGGTTTCATGTCATCACCCACAAAGATAGGGTTTGCTTCATGTTCCAGTTCAAGGTGTTCTTTTTCAGGGTTATGTTTGTGCAAACCCACAAGACGTCCTAGATTGTGTTCAAGAAAGTGCCAGTGCAGATACTTGCCTTTTGAAGCGATATAAAGACCGGCTGCTAGCATCGCAATTCCCACTATAACATATGTTACGCCGAAAGCAAGGGCAGTCATGAATATGCCAGCTAGCGCGAAAAAGGCAATTTCTGACATTAAGGCCCTTTGAATTGTGAAACCAGAAGAGAAAATAAGTCCCGCTTTCATGCCTTTTCGTGTGCTGTAGCTTCCAACTGAGTATGAAAAAGTAATTGGCCACGTATGCTCGTCAGGCGTAATACCATGGACAATACCAAGAAGGTAAGATATTATC
>JAMCPG010000053.1 GCA_023379845.1 Thermoplasmatota archaeon | reverse complement strand
GGAATGACCTTTATCTCTCTAGGCAGTCGATCTTTTGTAAATATATCCAACCCCCTTGGTTTTTTCTTGAGGTTTTTGATCATGGCAAGCGACCCATAAATGCCGTACCTGTAGACCATTATTACAAGGGAACGAAAATTATCTTTCTTGTAATGATACACGTACAGGTTCGGATCGTAGAGAAATCTAGATCCTTTAAGATACATTCGTAGACAGATGTCCACATCCTCTCCATTAGCCCTGAAGAATGTGTCAAATCCACCAGCATTCAGCAATTTCTCACGCCTAAACGCCATAGCCAGACCATAAAGAACTCTCCTCTCTACAGGCGCATCACACTTGATACCCTGATAAAGATACTTTGCTCTGTAATAATTTGAAACCCCATCTGTGAACTTTGGTACTTCATGGCCGCCCACACCATCATATTCTTTCCCCGCCGTAAAATGGGTCATCATAGTCTTAAGGTAATCAACTGGAACTTCTGTATCGGAATCAAAGAAAGCAATGATATCAGTGTTACTCGAATTCAAGCCAGTATTCCTTGCCGCAGCTAATCCCAAATTTTGCTCATGAGCAATGGTCTGGACTCTCAGGCCAGAGAGAATATCTGCAGTTTTATCGGTGGAACCATCATTGACAACTATGATTGCGTTAGGTTTGTATAATTGGTTTCTTATTGATTCAACGCATCTTCTAATGTGCCTTTCCCCATTGTAGACAGGAATAACTACGGAAAGGGAGGGCAGATCATCGCTCATTTTGACGTAAGAATGTTTATTATAAATAATATTTCCTTGTCTGCTTCGTTCTAGTGTAGTTATTGAAAAATTTGAATAACTATGGATATGACCTTATGAAGATAGGCATAGAAAGAGCAAAAATATGCAATATAATGGTAACCAAAATCAATTGCTGACTCTCTTCTTCTGCATCTAGCTATGTATACCCAATAATATAGATATAAGGGAGTTGCCTCTTTGAAAAGAATGGGCTCAAAATGATATCATTATTGTATCCATCATCAAGGATCAAAAGCGGTTATGTAAATTACTCAATGCGCCTGCTCAAAGGTCTCAGGGGAATGTTGGAGGCAATGGAAGAAATACCCGTTCGCAAAATTGAAATAGGCCTCTTTGGAAAACCGGTTCTGGGAAATGTTAGCCAATCTTTCTTTGCCAGATTGGCGTCTGTGCATGGGGATGTAGTCCATTCGCTCACTCCAAACGTCATTAATTCCAGAACCAACTTAGTAACAATTCACGATCTTATATCATTTAAGAACCAACAGAAGTTCGCAACGAGCGTCTACCGAAGATACGGATACAAGAGCCTGATCAGAAAGATAAGAAAAGTAGACAATTTCATAGTATTCACAGAACAGGCAAAAGTCGAACTGTCCGACCTCTTTGGTATCGAGAGAGAAAGGATCAATGTTGTTCAACAATCGATTGATCACGATATCTTCTACAGGGAAGTGAATGAAATGATAAAACCTGTAAACAAAAAACTTATAATAACTGTGGGAGACTTAAATCCACGAAAGAGATATGATGTACTTTTTCGTGCATTGGGAGGAATAGATGATTACAAAATTGTTCACATAGGCCCTGTAAATGGTTGGTACGAGAAGAAAAGGGAGCTAGAAAAAATTAAATCATCATTTAATAATATTAGCATGATAGGTGAGGTCAACGATACGGCGCTCCGCCAGTTTATGTCCACTGCAGATCTCGTTGTTCAGCTTTCTGAGGGAGAGGGTTTTGGTTCTATCCCTCTTGAGGCTATGGCATGTGGCACCAATGTTCTGGTCAGTAATCTCGAGATTTTCCACGAAACACTCAATGGTTATGCAAATTATACAAATCTTAACGAGGAAGAGGTTCTTGAAGCAGTTACAAATGCACTAAAATCTCCACGCAGCATGCAAGAACTAATAAATTTCACCAAAAGATTTTCTATTGATTCCATGGCAAGATCGACCAGCAATGTTTACAGAAAGTTATCTCCATAGTGAAACTGACCTCTTGATCTGCCCAAGGATCTTCGTCACTCGAAGGGGGCTGCCTTACGAACGTTCAAGCACTCAAGGTATTCAAAGCAAGCACACTCGATCATCATATGTTCGAAAAGAAATATCATGATCTCCCTGCTTTTACCACCACGATACCTTTTCAAGTGTATCAAGGATGTCCTTCTGCTTTCTTGTCCTTTCCAACTCGCTCATACTGCCATTTGCATCCTCCACAACATGCAGCTTCTCCAGTTCCAGCAGCATTTTCTCCAGCGAGTATCTGTTCATCAGGCCTGATGAGATCATTCCCCTCATGAGCCAATGGATTATGAATAGATCAGAAATTTATGGTGGTAAGAATCCGGAAGTTCAGGAAATATCACATTTGGCAGGAGGACAGTGAATTTGGCTACCGTCTATATCCAAAAAGCATTCATAGTCAGGCAAATCATGTCCTGAGAATTTAGCATTCCAGCAACACCTCACTGTGAAAAAAAAAGGTTCCAGATAGAAATGATCATCCCTACCTTTTGAAGCTAAATGCGCGATGGATATTTTATGTTTTGAGACGCTGAGCGGGAAAGCACATAGGGAGTTGGGCGATAACATTAAAATCAAACGAAAATAAACACTGTTTTGAACGCTTTGAGGAGCTAAGCTCTATATATTGAACAATCTTTACATAAATGCTTGTTTCCTTCTTCAATGAATCAGATTACCGCGCTCGAGACCGGGAAAATCCGTGACGTTGAGTCGGAAGAAGGAAGATTACATGGGTTCATGCACACAGTTAGCTTTGTGGTGCCTGCCTACAATGAGGAAAAGAGGATCGAGGCAGTCCTGGAAGACCTGTGCAGGTTGATTTCATTGAGAGAAATGAATT
>JAMCPG010000052.1 GCA_023379845.1 Thermoplasmatota archaeon | reverse complement strand
AAAGAGAGACCAGCCTGAGGCAGCCCGAAGTATCAATTGCAATGCAGTGGCTCCGCAGGAGAGGATGGGTAAACAAGCGAAACATGAAGAAGGAAGGTAAAGGAAGACCCATCCATGGTTACAAGTTATCGAAAGGATTTAATGAAATACTGGAAGAAATAATACAGGATCTTTCAACTGAGATAGAAGAGATAAAGGGTAAGATTGAAAAACTTAAGAGCTTTGAAAGATAGTTCAATAATTAAGCTCGTAGGATGAGTCTCCGCTTCCAACTATAATCTTGTTTGCCATCTTGACAAACAGGCCAACCTCGACAACCCCCGGTATCATTTTAATCTGGGATTCAAGGTGACCCGGCTCATCAATCTTGCCGAAGTTACAGTCGACTATGTAGTTTCCATTGTCAGTGGTAAATGATTTCCTGACCTCACAGCTTATAGCCATCGTCTTGAGCTTATTCAAGGTAAGCTGGGCCATGAATGGGAGTATTTCAACAGGAATCTTTGATCTGCTGAGGTGACCCTCGGTCAGCTTTGAATCATCCACCAGAACAATGAATTTTCTGCTGTTGGATGCTATTATCTTTTCCCTCGTCAGCGCTCCTCCGCCACCTTTCACCAGATTCCCTGATGAATCCACCTCATCTGCCCCGTCAAAGTCGGCATCTAAAATGCCGGAAAAATCTGTAGCAACTTTGATCCCAAGCTTTCTTGCCATCTTCTCAGTAGATTTGGATGTGGGTATTCCAACTATGGCAAGACCGTCGCAGACCTGTTCAGAGAGAAGCCGCAAAAAGTATGCAGTAGTTGATCCTGTACCCAATCCGATGGTCATATCATCTTTTACGTAGGACAACGCTCTCTTTGCGGCAGATAGCTTACCCTCTTCAGCAATCTTATCCGACATCTGCTTATACCTTAACCCTTGAAGAATATAATTCTTGGCTCAACGGTGACTATGCAATAGGATAAATTAGTAATGCATAATCATATTACGCATATCATGGAAAAGAAAAGCTGGAAGGATTCTGCTTCTGAACTGCAGAGAATTGTGCTGCCTGAAGATACAAATGCATTCAATAGCCTGTATGGAGGCCGACTGGTAGAGTGGATTGACAATGTTGCCTCCATTGTTGCTATAAAGCACAGCCGAAGACGAACTGTAACAGGGAGCATTGACAGTCTCTTCTTCCTGTCACCAATCAGGATGGGCTATATCGTTTACATGACGAGCAGGATCAACTTCACCACAACTTCAACGATGGAAATAGAAGTAGACGTTGAATCCGAAGAGGGTATTACAGGACAGAGAAGGTTCACAACGAAGGCCTACCTGACCTATGTCGCAATAGATGAGGAAGGAAAGGCTATTTCCGTACCTGAACTAATACTGGAGACTGACGAAGACAGGAAAAGATTCGAGGAGGCCAGGGTCAGAAGCCTTGGAAGAAAGGATCTCCTTGACAAGATACGAAGGGAGATTCAGGAAAAATAAGATCCTGCTGGAACGTGATTGTGGCGAAGTAATAAATATTGGGTGATCTTTCCACCCTAATGCCACTAAATGAACTAACTGCATTTATTGCATCTTCGACAACCAACACACAGGTGTACGATATCCTGAACAGGATATACCTTATTGCGCTCTCGGTTTCAGCTATAGTTATAGCACTGCTATGGATTCCAATCGCACTGGGATTCTTCAGCGCAGAAGAGTCCAGAAAGACGGAGGCAAAGCTTCGTCTTAAAAACGCAGTCTATGGCACAATAATTTACGTGCTAGCAATAAGCGGGGTTCTCTACGCAATATTCCAGTACATAGCACTCGGCTCGTGATAACCTGTCGGTCGAGTCTATATTTTTTTCTCTCTTTGCTGTTATAGACAGCACATATATTGCAATTATTACGCCATTCTGGTACATTGCAATGCAATATGGACTGAGCCCAAACTATTCCTTTTTTTCCATTGTAGGAGGCTCTCCTGCCTATTATACAATTTACAACCTTGTGTTCGGTGCTTCATACTTCATAATCACCGAGATTGCGCTCATAGGCATGGCGACGGCGTTTCTTGCCATCAACTCAGTGTGGGGGCCCATAAACCGCCTTAATCTCCTTATAAGGATGTCACTTGCCGTTCTTCTGCCCCTGTTCACTATTCAGATCCTCGCAGTCATTATGTACATTTCGGGATCAGGATTTTCCTACATCTGGTATAATGCCGGTGTGAACTGGACATCCGGGCTGGTCTACGCATCATCAATGAGTTCAATATCCCAGGTTTCGGGGGCAGCACCATCATATCTTTCAATTATGCAGTTCTTTTTCCTGAGCGGTTATTTCCTGGCAACTACTAGCCTCATAGTTACACTGGAGCTGAGGCAGGCGCTTCTGGTTGTACTTTCAATTATGCTGCCGATATTTTCGGTCTTGTTTGCCATACCAAAGATTGACGAATACGCTAAGAGGATGTGGAAGCTATTTATTGAAGCTGCTATATTTCCGTTTTTCACTATAGTAGCAGTATATTTCGCAATTGAATCATCTGGAAACTTTCTTCTTCAGCTTGCCTTTCTGATATTTGCCGCTTCATCGCCCTTTGTTATTGTTTCATCCTTCAGGATATTTTCATCCTCTTCGCTCCTGGGTCTTGCCAACGGCATTTCCATGCAGGATACCATCGGAAGGGTTGAAGGGACGGCAGCTGGTATAGCTTCACTTGACGTCGCCGGGACTCTGGGCTCATCTATGGGTATGCACATGCCGCTTTCAGGATCGGGCAGGGGTATTGACTGGAGTGACTTGTACAGGAAGGAG
>JAMCPG010000051.1 GCA_023379845.1 Thermoplasmatota archaeon | reverse complement strand
AAATATCAGGGCGCCAACGACTGCATATCGCCACTTGCTTGCCCAGTATTCCGCAGTTACAATGCCAAACCTGCTAAGCATTACCATGAAAACCGGAACCTCGAAGGACAACCCGAACGCCAGCACATAGATAAGGATAAAATTAACAAAAGATCTTATGCTCAGGTATGGCTGCACGCTCAGGCCAATGTCGTAGTCAAGAAAAATACGGAAAAGCTCAGGCAGAAAGATCCACAGACCGACAAACGACCCCGCAAAGAAGAGCAGAGATCCCGGGACTACCACAGACCTTAGGGCCTGGAGTTCTTTTTTCTTTAAGCCTGGCGTCAGGAACTTTGCTGTCTGGTCAACTATTACGGGGACAGAGAATACAATAGCCAGGAACATGCAGCTGTAAAAGTCCGCAACAACTCCATCCGTTGGGTTGAGCGTCAACACATGATATCCCGCTGGCAGGACATGCGCCTCTATTGCAGTTAAAAATTGTGCACCTATATTTGTAAAAAGATCGGGATAAAGGAATGGAAACCTGTAGCCAAGGAACGTCACATACCTGACATCAAAAATAAGAAAAATGACAAAAAAAATTGCAAATGATTTTAATATGTTTATAACGCGGCGCCTAAGCTCATCGAGATGACTAAGGAATATTTTGACGTAACCCTCTGTATCCATCAGGAAGTCTTGAGTTTATCAGAGATCTCTCTTCTAAGGACAGTCTCGTCCTTGTTTGAAGTGTCAATACCCAGCGCTTTTGCTGCATTTACCACGTCTGTGCCGGTTGATGCCGTGGCAGCCGGATTTGCAGCAGCCCTGATTTCCTTTTCGATCTCCATCTTCCCCCTGGTGAACTCCCCAGAAGCCCTTCCGACATTCCTGGCAAATTCAGGGAGTTTCTTGGTGCCGAAAAGCACAAGGATTACAAGTACTACGATTGCCCACTCTATTGGGGAATCAAACATAAAATAGCAATCAAAAGGTACTATTTAACTTTTAGATATTGTTTGGGAAAACAAAAGAAAACAAAGAAAAATCATATCAGGGAGCTGGACCATCGAGTTCAAACCCGAAGCCCATCCCAGTTAATTTTTCCTCTAGGTGCTTAAGGGTCGATATTTCAGCATCATCCACTTTGCTCAAGGAGACCGAGGCGATTTTTTTCTGTAAATTAAACACTACGAAACCGATAGTTTTGTCTTCCGGCATTATCTCGTCTGTTCTTGCATATTCTTCTATGTATTCCTTAAGGCTGTCCTGAGCGTACTCAGGGTCTGTAAGAGAAATCAAACCATCAAGGGAATCGGTAAACCTAGATCTTTCAACACATATTGTGGATGGGTGAAAATCACCCAGTACAATATTGTACATTATGCATTCCGTCATTTAAGGACGGCCAGTTATGCTTTTACTCTCTTGAGGTACCAGCGCTCAGAACCATCCTTATCTCTCTGGAAGCTGTCTTCCAGAGTAAGGGGTGCTCCTGCTATTCCTGCCTCTCCAGGCTTCCAGTTTGCCGGGGTAGCGAGTTTCTTATCCCAGTTGAACTGAAGAGCCTTGACCACTCTGAGAATCTCGTCCATGTTCCTTCCAGTTTCGGCAGGATAGTATATCATCCATCTTACCACCTGGTTCGGATCAATGATGAAAACTCCCCTCACTGTAACACCAGACTTTTCATCAAACAGGTTGTATGCCTTTGCAACTTCCTTGTCAATATCGGCAATGACCGGGAAAGGTATCTCAACGCCGTAGTGCTCTTTTATATCCCTCATCCAGGCAATGTGGCTGTATATACTGTCAACGCTTAGCCCTATCAGTTCCACCCCAAGTTTCTTGAAATCCTCATATCTCTCTGTAAAAGCAAGAAATTCTGTTGTGCATACCGGAGTAAAATCCGCAGGGTGTGAGAAAAGCAGAACCCACTTTCCCTTCAGGGAGGAAAATACCAATGGACCCTTTGTCGTATTCACTGTAAATTCTGGAGCCTTCATTCCTAAATATACTGGCATTTTTTAATTCACCTTACACTCCATATCCTAAAAGTAGATAACCGTTATGAAAGACGCAAATCATCTTCTCTTTCTTAACGCAAGTACTGGAAGGATATACGCGTCACTGGAAGTTCTCTGCATAAAATTCAGCAAAATATGTTATAAGCATGTCTGCTCCCGCTCGAAATGGAGCGTAAAGTGCCTCAGTTATAATCTCCTTCTGCGTCAGGGCCAGATCCACTGCGTTCTTTATCATAGTATATTCTGCGCTCACGCTATAAACTGCTAGCGGCTTATTCGTCATATTTCTAACCTTACTTACAACATCAAGGTAGAAAAGTGAAGGTTTTACCATTACGATATCGGCACCCTCCACCTCGTCCATTTGGACTTCTCTAATCGCTTCCCTGGAATTCCTGAAATCCATCTGATAAGATCTTCTATCACTGAATTTCGGCGCTGAATCTGCTGCGTCCCGGAATGGGCCGTATAGGTAAGAGGAATACTTTGCACTGTAAGCCATTATTATGGTATCCCTGTAATTTGCGGCATCCAATGCGGATCTTATTGCTGCAACCTGGCCATCCATCATTCCGCTGGGAGCAACCATGTCGGCACCTGCTTCGGCGTATGAGGTTGCTATCTTACCATAAACTTCGAGCGTGGAGTCATTATCTACTTTTCCGTTCTGGATCAACCCGCAATGGCCATGATCAGTGTATTCGCACAAGCACAGGTCCGCAATGCTTATGAGCCTGGATGATTCGTCGCATATGTGAAGCGCCTTCTGAACCACTCCTTCCGGGTCATAAGCCAAGGTTCCCATTGGATCCTTTGATTTTGGTATCCCAAAGAGCAATACCGAACGAATGCCAAGATCTTCGAGCCTGCCAAAATATTCCTCCAGCGCCCCCAGAGGGAGGCGGAGAATACCTGGCATAGTATCGATCTTTTTTGGTTCCTTAATGTTTTCATCCACGAAAACAGGCATGATAAGTTTTTGCTTGCTGATGAGTGTTTCAGACACAAGATCGCGCATCGAATCGTTCTTTCTGAGCCTTCGCATCCTATCTATGGGAAACACATTTGCGTTAGGTCAAGCAATGAATTAAATCTTACTCTGCCTTTTCCTCGGAGTATGTATCTGCTGACTGCAAGTGGTGAAATATTAATGACTTCAAAGATGCAGGAGACGATAATGGACGAGATGAGTAATGGTGGTAAGCGCTTCCTCGCATCAATTCACTCTGATAACAGGAACAGGGAAAATGGAAAAGTTACCTACGATCTTTCTGGAAACAGGCTTAAAGTTACCTTAGCATACGAGCATCAGGATGAGGCATCTGGAATAGCCGAGACGATGCAGCACCTTATGCAGATATTGATGCAGATCTATCTGGAAGAAGATGAGTTTAATGAAAATATAGCGAGGATAAAGGACGCTGGAATCAACAGTATCAGCTTTATACCATAATTGATAACTTTATTGAAGGCCAGCCTTCATTATCATTTTCAATGCTGCATAAGTATAACTCGGAAGGGCTCGAATTCACTGTGACGTAACCAAAGCTATCGGACATGTGGATCACATAAGTACCGAAGTGCAGTATCTTCTCAAATTCATCGTCATCAGCGATAATAAATATTATCCCATTTGACCTAAGACTGTTTATTAGTGTGGACAGATCACCATAAAATGCCGTTCCGTAAACAAACTCAAGAAAGTCGGTTGAAAAGATATAAACACTTGGCTTCTGTGAAGACGAAAGGTAAAAGTCAATGACCTCAGTCGGAAAGTCCTCCACCAGGCTCTTCCCTCCAAGGTTGATTATGTACGGACTTTGCCTGTCAGATTTCTCTGCTGTAATGTAGTGGGTCATCCATTCTGGCTCAAGGCACTGCGACAGTATCCTCGATGATTCATAATTCGATGAGCTTATATCTATTACGCCACGGCTCTGTGACACCGTCCTTTTAACCAGGTTATTCTTCAAAAGATTAACGTATTTATCCACTGAAGTCGATTTACCTTTCCTATGTACAACGACCACAGATCCTATGGGAATACTTCCGTTCTTGACCTCGAGGACTGAATTAAAATCATCGTTGCCAAACGGAACCTCTATCTGGCTTGCTATGTCACTTGATGGAGCCGATATCTTTGATGTGGGATAATTAATTCTGTCCCTGTTAAATGAGTGGAACCTTCCTTCATCTAGAGAATAGATGTATATAGGACTGGACCCAATTGAGACGCCCCTCAGCTTCTCTATCCTGACATTCCTTATCAGGAAATTATTTGGGAGCTCATAAGTCATTGCCACCACACCATCTGAATAATAATCAAGCTTATTTTCCCCATCGCTTTCCATAACAACGATCACGTTTGCGCCTGAAGCTTCTACCAAGTCCTTCTGTATTATCGAGAAAAGAAGGGACGAGTCAAGATCGTACTTTTCAGAAAGAGCTTCAATGGAATCAATAACGATCAGCGGGTTCCTCGATAGATTCTTGTCTACGAATGTATAGAGGTATTCAAGCTCCGGCAGGAGTTCCTCGACATTCAGCACCAATCCGCTTGTTACATCGCCATGGCTGCCATTTGCAAGTCGTCCCTCTTCAATCATTTTTTCAAGGTTCTCCAGATTGATCTTGGAAGCCTCTGAGATCCTCTCAGTCTCCCTGTTCCTGCTCCGTTTACCCGATGTTATTTCCTGCAGCCACGGGAACTTCAGCAACAGCGGATCCTCAGATGCCCTTGTTGAGATATAATGTATTGGAACTTCCTCTCTTACAACGTTAAGAAGTTCAAGTGCAAAAGAGGTTTTACCTGCACCAGGTTTACCTTTTATTATTAGCGAATTGCCGTAGTTCTGCCTGAAAAATGAACGGAACAAGTTCAGCAAGTAATCGTTAAGCACTAAACGGAGCCTCCTACTTCCATAACAGAATGTTAAATAGTATAAAAATCCTATCCTGAAAGAACTATTACATGATAATAACAATCATTTATAAATCTGAAAATAACTATTCATCCCATCCGGGCAAGCTTCGGTGCTCTATTTTGAAATTTTTTTCGTCACTGTATTGACACAAATCAACGATCATTTTTTGAAAATAGTAGTGTTATTTCGAACCTTCCCTTACGATATGATCAGAATTATATAGAGATGATCAATCTGGGTGCGGTGACGGCCATAACAGTGGGGTAACACCCGGTCTCATTCCGAACCCGACGGTAAAGCTCACTGTGCCCTTCACGCGTACTGTCTTCCGCGAGGGGATGGGAAATGGGGGTCGCTGTCATCACTTTCCATTTGTTTTCTAATCAAATTGCATTCTATACGATATCTATGATATATTTTTTCTATTACATCCCGATAACGCATGATAAGGTACCTTAACAATGAAAGATTCTGAAAACTCAAAAGTTACTCCCTGGGAGGTTTCCGGACGGGTTGATTATGACAAGATAATGACAAAATTCGGCACCGAACCCATTGACCAGAATATAATGAACTCTTTATCCAGGCTCACCGGTGGAGATATTCACTTCATGCTTAGAAGAGGGATATTTTTTACGCATAGAGATTTGGGGTGGCTTCTTGACCAGATCAAGAAGGGAGAAAACTTCTATCTTTATACTGGGCGAGGACCGTCGGATCATACGCACATAGGGCATCTTGTCCCATGGGTCTTCACCAAATGGCTGCAGGATAAATTTCATGCAAAGCTCATTTTCCAACTTACTGATGATGAAAAATTCCTTTTCAACGAAAATCTTGACACCGAAAAGACGCATTCGCTGGCTCTTGACAATGCTCTTGATATTGTGGCTCTAGGCTTTGATCCGAAGCTTACAGAAATAATGATAGATACGGACCGGTCTGGGCTTCTGTATCCACAGGCCATAAAGATAGCCAAGAAGATCACATTCTCGACTATCAAGGCGACTTTTGGTTTTGACCAGTCTGCGAATATTGGAATGATTTTTTACACGAGCATACAGTCCGTTCCGGCGATGATAGAAAGTGTCAGGGCAGGAAAGAATATACCATGCCTGATACCGTACGGGATAGATCAGGATCCACATTTCCGGATAGCCAGAGATGTTCTTCCAAGACTTGGATTCCTCAAGCCGGCTAGCATCATGAGTATTTTCATCCCTCCGCTCTCGGGCGTCGAAGGAAAGATGAGTTCATCTGATCCTAACAGCGCCATATTTGTCACAGACTCTGCAAGCGTTGTGAAAAGAAAGATCAACAAATATGCCTTTTCAGGCGGAAGGACATCGGTTGAAGAGCACAGAAAGCTGGGTGGAAATCCAGACATTGACGTAAGCTATCAGTGGCTTAGAATTATGTTTGAACCCGACGATGCAAAGCTGAAAAAGATACGCGATGACTACATTTCGGGATCATTGCTGAGCGGTGAAATGAAGGCGCTTCTGATTGAGCGTGTTAATGCATTCCTGAAGCGCCATCAGGAATTGAGAGAGCGGGCTAAAGATACACTCCATGAATTTCTGGCAGAGCATTGATTCTTCCATTTAGCGCATGAAAAGGTCAGCATCCATCTTTGACTTGAGTGTCCTGAGATTATCTGGCTGGAACAGCCCATATTCCGTGATGTACGCTGTAACATACCTGCTGGGAGTAACATCGAAAGCAGGATTCCTGGATCTTGACATTTCCGGAGCCAACCTTTTTTCACCAATGGAAAGGACTTCCTCTTCCCCTCTTTCCTCTATGGGAATTGAATCTCCTGTTTTTAGTGAAAAATCGAAAGTGCTACCTGGAGCAGCCACGTAGAAAGGAACTCCGTTCTCTTTCGCCAATACCGCCTTTTCATAAGTTCCGATCTTGTTTGCGAAGTCTCCATTTGCCGCGATCCTGTCCGCTCCAACTATGGCCAAGTCGACTTCTCCCTTCTTCATGAAATACCCTGCTGCATTGTCAGCGATAATGTAATGCTCTATCCCTTCCTGTGCAAGTTCCCAGGCTGTAAGCTTCGCTCCCTGTAGCCTTGGGCGTGTCTCATCTACGAAAACCTTTATCTTCTTTCCCTGGGAGTTTGCAATCCGCATTGGTGCAAGGGCCGTCCCCCAATCTACAACCGCAAGTGCCCCCGCATTGCAGTGTGTCAGTATTGTGCTGTTCTGCTTGATTAGCATATTTCCAACCTCGCCGATTTTCTTGCACCTTCCCGTGATCTCGTTTGCGTATCTTCTTGCAGCACCAGCATCAAACATGTTTGCCTTCATGTAAGATATAGCTTTGAAAAGATCGAAAGCAGTTGGTCTTGTATTTCCTATTACTTCAACCGCCTTCTCCATATTCTCCCCTGCGTTCTTTGCCATTGCAAGTCCATAAGCTGCCGCAACCCCTATAGCTGGCGCTCCTCTCACAATCATGTCCTTAATGGAATGCGCGATGTCCTCGCTTGTCTTTGCAGTGAATATCTCAACAGTTTCCGGGATCTTTCGCTGATCAATCATCCTGACACAGTTATCTTCCATCCATACTGCAAGGATATTCTTTGTCTGACCGTCTGTTGTAACTTTCATGAATACTCACACCGAAATTCAAAGCCAGATATTAAGACTGTATGTGCTTCAATCAAACATTCCGTTAGGCTAGAAGTCTTACAATATACCATTCTTCATAACCATACATGGGTTGCATGATTGGGCACAATCACATCAAAAGAAAGGATGCTAGTGACTGATTCGTAAAGAACCAAGCGTTCATGGAAAGTATAGAGAATCAAATTTACCTTAGTTCATTCGCGACCCTCGGATAGACATTGTGGAGCAGAACAAATAGAGACGTCAATCTTCGTTGCTATGTATTCAAGTCGCTCATTGTTGTGGCACTGCTAAAGTATAAAAAATAGCATTACTAATATTTATATTCTGAGTATCAATGCAGAGCGCTATCGTTTAGGGCCCGTAGCTCAGTCAGGTAGAGCATCTGGC
>JAMCPG010000050.1 GCA_023379845.1 Thermoplasmatota archaeon | reverse complement strand
AGGGATTCGAACCCTCGCTCTCATAGAGAAACAGCTTAGCAGGCTGCCGCCGTACCACTGGGCCATCCCCGCTCAGGAGCCGAATCTTTCCTGTAAGTCGTTTGCGATTTGTTCTATCACTTCTTCAAAATCCTCGTTCTCCAGGGTGACTATTTCCCCAGTTGGGAGCATTATCTTTGCGTAATAGAGTTCGCCATCTTTTGTAATTTCAACTTCAGCAAGTTTGTCTTGCATATTAGATCGGTAAAACTGAAACCTATATTATCCTTAGTTCCAAACAGGATTATATAATTTAAATACTGTTCTCCTTCGAATAACAAGAAAAGATTTTGTCTCTTTCACAATATTACGATGGGTAAAATCTCACCACTATCGAATTCTCCCAGAAAATATTTTACATAGAGCGTTATAAAGGCCCAAGATGCTTTTTACAATATACCAGGCTACATCAAAGATTTCGATAAATTCACTGCTTTCATATATACCTTTCAAGTACCCGGCATATGCGGTAATTATATTGATACTGCTGCTCTTTTTATATCGGCTTTTGAGAGCAAAGCTTGGTGAAAAATTCTCTCACACAAGGGTCTTCCTTTCACCTGTAATATATTCACTTCTCGTTCTTCTTACCTTCATATACCAACCAGAAGTAGTTATAATTTCAAGCTTCATTATCGCCCTACTGGGAATTGTACTCGGAGTTGCTTTGAGCAGGAATGTGGAGATTTTTCAAAAAAAGAATGATATGTACTATAAACGATCAGTACCAGTTGCATTCTTTTTTACGCTTTTCTTTACTCTAAAAATTCTTTCATTGCTCTATTATCCAACCCTTTACTTGGTTTCATTGTTCTCGGTTCTCCTAACTGTAACGACGGGGATGTTGATCGGAGAAGCTATTGTTATCTACCACAGACACTCAAAGTTCTACAACAATGTAAAATTAGGAGCTTGAACTCATTTTTTGTATAAGCGAAAGTGCTTCCCTAACATTCTTTTGAGGCAGAAAGCATTCCTTCATTGAGCACACCAGGACACCATTATCGTTATTTTTAGATACAGCTTCCAAGTCCTGTCTTGCGTTTTTTCTATAAGACAATATTACCCTTGGTTCATATACTTGTGATAATTTCCTCAATTCTTCCTTGCTGGGTCTGGTTTCGTGAAGAACCACGTTGAACGAAGGCCCAATTGCGAAGTTTACAGCCGTCAGCATGTAAAGATAAAATGATGGATTAGCCTGCAAAGATTTGCCGGCTGCCTCAGCTATCTTAACTGCAGCTTCATACATCTTGTCACTTCCAAGAACTATGGAGAAAATGAGGAGGTTTTGCATCTCAAATGAATTGCCGCTGGGTATGGCACCGTCATGGAATTCCATCGTTTTAAGGGGAGCATCATCCATTTCGGTTGTAAAATAGCCTCCTTCCTCGGATTGGAAATTTCTGTCCAGATATTCCTGCATCTTGAGTGCGGTTTTGAACAACTTGTCCTTTCCCGTAGCCTCGTAAAGCTTCAGGAGGCCTGCGATTGTGAACGCATAATCATCAAGGAAACCATGGATTTCTGCCGAACCGGAAATATACCTGTGCATGATCTTGCCTTCGGGAAGAATCATCTTCTCAAGTAGGAAGGCAGCAATATCGTTTGCCTCAACCAAGAAAGCGTCATTACCCGTGGAGAGATAGCATTTGGATAGTGACCAGAGAAGCATTCCGTTCATGTCCGAAAGTATCTTGCTGTCCTTATGAGGTGGTGTCCGCTGCAATCTTGCCGATTTCAATTTTTTCCTGGAATTTCCAATAATTTTTTCAATTTCGCTAAGTGGAATCCCAAAAGTCTCAGATGCTTCCTCTAGGCTATTGGCAACAAAGAGTATATTTTCTGAGGTTAACCTGCCCGTTGATTCCTCATGAAAATTACCGTCAGGTTCAACCCCATAAACATTGGAGAATATCTCGCCGTCACGATCGCCTAATAAGCTCTTAATCCCTGTCATCGTCCATGTATAGTATTTGCCCTCCTGTCCTTCACTGTCCGCATCTATGGCGGTCATGAAAGCTCCTTCGCTTATCTTCATCTCTTCCTTCAGGAAATGCAGGGTCTCGACCATGGCGTTTTGATAATCATCCTTTCCCGTTATCGAAAATAGCTCGGCCAGTGCTGACAAGATCATGGACTGGTCATATAACATCTTCTCGAAATGAGGAAGCTTCCAGGCATGATCGGTGGAGTACCTGTGAAACCCATGACCTATCTGATCAGTTATGCCTCCAGAAAGAATTCCTTGAATTGTCTTCTCAACCATTTCAAGCGCCTTTTTCTGCTTGTATCTGTGATAATACCTCAAAAGGAAAAGAAGGTAATGTGCCGAAGGGAATTTCGGGCTTGAACCAAAGCCGCCAAATTGAGAATCGAATGAACTATCAAGATCTGAATAAGCAGACTTGAGGAGATCAGGCGAAATCGGGTCATCTATCTTCAGGTTTCTGGCTGCTGACAAGGCATCCAGGATTTTCTTGCCCTGGTCGATAAGCTCATCCTTTCTGGTGTGCCACAACTCGTCTACGCTGCTGCATAGTTCAACAATCCCCATCATGTTTCTACGCGAATGCTTAGGCAGGTACGTAAAGGCAAAAACTGGCTTTCGATCCGGCGTAAGGATAAGATTGAGTGGCCATCCGCCGCTCCCAGTCATCATCTGACAGACGCTCATGTACAGGTTGTCGAGATCCGGCCTTTCCTCACGATCGACCTTTATTGAGACAAAAGCCTTGTTCATGGCATTTGCAACTTCTGCGTCCTCAAAGCTTTCTCTTTCCATAACATGGCACCAGTGGCAGGTCGAATAACCAATGCTCAGGAAAACTGGCTTATCCTCTTTCCTTGCCTTTTCGAAGGCTTGATCTCCCCATGGGTACCAGTTTACCGGATTATGTGCATGCTGCTGCAGATATGGACTTTTCTCGTTTATCAGGAAGTTGCTTGTTGCGCTCATGGATACACAAGCAAAATTCTTCCAGTCTGAATAACCTTTTGTAGCTTGTCTTCAGCATCTCGAAGCGGAATATAGAAAATTTACGCATATAATTATTAATGTCCTCAGAAATTACTGGAATCAGTTGCAGATAGATTTTACAGTATCGTTGATCGTGTTCATAGCCGTGATGATGCTTGTTGTGGCTAGACCGAGACATTTCAGCATAGCCATCCCTCCCATAATCGGTGCTTTCATTCTTATATTTCTTCGGGTAATAGCCGAGAAAGATATTCTATACGTTATAAGCATAGTCTGGAACGCTACAATCACACTGATTGCAATTATCTTTCTTTCACTTATTCTTGATGAAATAGGTTTCTTCAGATACATCGCAATCCGGATAACGTTATACTCAAGGGGCAAAGTAAGGAGGCTTTTTTTCCTTATCGTTACACTGACATCATTAGTGACTGCCCTTTTTTCCAATGACGGAAGCATTGTTGTCATGACACCAATCATGTACGCTATTCTGAGGGAGACGGGTGCACCAAGAAAGCTTTACTTACCTTTCCTGGTATCGGTGGGCTTTGTTGCAGATGCGACCAGCCTTCCTTTAAGCATAAGCAACCTTGTGAATATCATAAGCGTTGGATTTTTCTCCATTCCATTCCTAGAATATGCAAAGATAATGGTTTTACCAGACATAGTTGCCATTGTATCCAGTGCAGCAGTCCTTTACCTGATTTTTCACAATACTTTTCCATCCGACATATCACTGGAGGAGCTTCCCAGACCCGAAGACGTTGTAAAGGATATGCGCCTTCTTAAGGTTGCTTTCGCAACAATAACGTTAATGATTACTCTCTATGCAATTACCGGATATTTTCTTGTACCGATATCTTTCATCGCGGTCCCCGGTGTTGCACTTTTTTACATGTACGCAAGAATCCGGACATCGATTCCAGGAAAACGCATTGTACATAATACGCCATGGGAAATAATATTTTTTGCGCTGGGCTTATTTATCGTAGTTTATGCCCTCTCCAAGAATGGCCTCGTAGAGGTATTGGGCTCAACACTATCCTATTTCTCCTATCTGTATGAGCCCCTGCGCATGATTGTTGATGCTTTCATATTCTCGTTCCTTGCATCGATAATGAATAATCTGCCTTCCGTCATAACGGTAAACCTTACAATCATACACCTTCATCAGAATTCACTTGTCTATCTGAATGTCCTTGCAAATGACATCGGTACAAAATTCACTCCGATCGGATCTTTAGCGACCCTCTTATGGATGAACATATTGAGGCAGAAAGGAGAGAAAAGCATAACGTACAGATACTTCGTAAAGATTGGAATCATTGTAACACCACCTGTTCTTGTATTATCAGTGCTAACGCTCTGGCTCGTGCAGATGATCTAAATTTTATATCATAACTGTGATGCTGTTGCATGAATAAGGCTGTGCTCATCCGGCATGGTGAAAGTGAAGCCAATGTGCTGAGGATTGTCGATGATGATGTCGAGGCAAAATATCACCTTACGGATGTTGGGAAAGGGCAGGTCAACTATGCTTTGACCCAGTTGAAGAAATTGAAGCTGAATAAAGTTTTTTCGAGCCCAATTTTACGCGCAAAAGAAACCGCGGAGATTATTGCACAGGCCCTTAACATTGAAGTTGAGGTAGACCCAGACCTGAGGGAGGCGGGCCAGGGATCGAAGGTAAACAAAGGGTATGATCAACTTCCCCCCTTATACAGGGATTTTACGGGACAGGAGACGTGGGATAACATTGCAACGAGGATGCGGAGTGCCCTCGAACGGCATGAAGGAAACTGTGTTGTGGTATCGCACGCACTGCCAATTCGCTGCCTTCTATCTTCCTACATGGGCATTACGGAAGAACCATCAGCTTTTGGCATACAGGTTGAAACGGCATCAATGTCCTGCGTTGACGTAAGCGCCAAAAAGGTATTCAGTGTAGGATCATTTGTTATATCAGGGAAAATAGTGGGGCATTTTACTAACTGATTGAAGCCACGCGCTTAACGTGATCTGCTACCATATCCGCTAATTCTGAAAGGAAGTTTTCATCCCTCATCCCAAATGCATTTTTTGTGTCTGAGTCCACATCGATTTCCCCTATTGGATCACCATCCATCCTCACGGGAACAACAATTTCAGAATTTGTGCTTGGAAAACATGCGAGGTACGTTTTGTTCGACTTTACGTCCTTCTCGTTCACAATTTCATTCCTTAGTACCGCCAAACTACAGAGACCGTCGCCAATCTTAATCTTCTTGTGCTCAGTTTCGTCTCCGCTGAAATTCTTTAGCACCAGGTTGTCGCCGTTTACCACATAAAAACCTACCCAGCTGTAGCGTTCGTCAACCTTCCTCAGAAAATCACAGACAAACTGAAGCACCCCTGCAGAATCCTTACCTTTGGCGCCCTTCATATATCTCATTATCTCATCAAGTGCATTATCATAATCCATAATCGTGAATGCCGTAGAGAAATAAAACTTATTTTATGTCTCTACCTTCTCATTCTAAGCGAAATAATAACTTTTTCAATATGTGTTACTCTTTATTTTATGCTTGGAAAAAATTCTTTGTATCACCTGAACTAGATGCAATCAAAAAGGTGAGAATAATATTATGTAAAGCATACTGCATATGATGTTAATCTTCAACACCTTGACCAGAAGGTTGGAGGAGTTAATGCCCAGGGACGGACGAAGATTGAAGATATTCGTGTGCGGACCTACCGTTTACGACTATATACATATAGGCAACGCCAGAACATTTGTCTTCTTTGATGCGGCAGTCAAGTATCTCAGATACCGGGGTTATTCGGTATTCTACTTACAGAACATAACTGATCTGGATGATAAGATAATAAGGAGGGGAAAGGAGACATCGACCGAACCATCTGTG
>JAMCPG010000049.1 GCA_023379845.1 Thermoplasmatota archaeon | reverse complement strand
CAATGACAGGAGAGCAGGAATGGTTATACTGATGCCTGATTGGGACAAGAAGACATTTACAGAAGTTGTCTCAGCTGGACATCTTCTGAGCCAGAAATCAACATACTTTTACCCCAAGCCACCATCAGGTGTCGCCATCTACAAACCGTGAAACATGCCACCGTAGCTCAGCAGGGAGAGCAGCTGATTCGTAATCAGCAGGTCGGGGGTTCAAATCCCTCCAGTGGCTTTTGTTGGAGAAAAAGTTTATTTAGCAAGTACATGAGGGCCATTTTAAATGCATTTACTCTTGCTACCTTTTGAAGAAGAAAACTCCGACCTTCAAGAAGGAGAGGATGTCAGAGTGTCTACAAAGAACTATATGACTACCAAAAAGGGAGCCTCCGATCAGGCTTGGCTGAAGTCAGCATTCTATGCCACAATTTTGTGATTGAAAGAATATATTCCCATTCATTGACCAGAGGATTCGCTTGAAACCAGTTAATCGAGGATCAAAGAACGCCCCATCCACCACCCATCAGCAGTGCATGGGACCTCTCATGTTCCTCTATCTCCATTGGGTCGTAAGACTGGAAGTCGTGATGATCACAATGATACATGGTTACATGACGATCGGGATGGTGCTCCCGTCTCCAGAAATTGCCTGCAGTTTTGCCGTGTAACTTCATATGTTCCTCTACATGTGCGGCGTCAGAAGACTTAAAACCGTGCTCATCGCAGTGATAGGTAGCTATTTTCTTCTCCTGGTCATATTCTCTTCTGAAAATTGACATCAGGAATAAGATCATCATCAAATAGATAATATTTTCTGAACATGATTACATATTATGATCCTTCTCGTTTCATGTTTTCCTGAATTCTAGAGACGTTCCTGAATACAAATATGAAGAATATCATACTGGCAAAACCGGTTGAGGTCGTTATGCCCCAGATGAGAACTGGTACAGTAGTTATGAAGAGAGCCACCCCTCCTAAAAGTGGGCCCAGAGCTCTCCCGATGGATATAAAACCATTGAATATTCCCATATTCCGGCCTATGTTTTCCGGCTTTGAAACAAGCGATACCATAGCGGACCCGGAAGGAAAAGCAAGGTCTTCGCCTATAGTCAGGATCAGAGTTGATATCAGCATGCCGGTCAGGCTGTTATCAAATGCATATGAGAAGAAGCCGGCCGTATAGATGAGGGTTCCAACCGAGAAGGATGCATAGTTACCTATGCGCTTCACTACTTTATAGATCGGGCCCTGGGTCACAACCACCCCTATTCCGTTAACCAGATATATCAAGCCTAGCTCAAAATAGTTCAGCCCGCGAAGTATGTTTGCATAATTTGTTAAAGTTACCGTTTCCTGCGACTGTACCATGAATAGCAGAAGAGCAGATACAGAAAGCGCAATCAGGAGTCGGTTATCTGTCCTGAATCCTTTATGTATTGCACGGCTGAACTTTACCTCTTTTAAAAAGAGGGCTATTACGAGGCTGACTGCACTGGATATGAACCCGAAGACAAAGAGGTAGAAGAAACCAGAGTAGTATATGGCAAAGCCCCCAATTGCAGGGCCAATTCCCCACCCAATGTTGTTCCCTACTCTTAATATCGAAAAACCTTTGGTCTTGATTTCACTGGATTCTGAAACAAGCGCATAAATTGATGGCATCTGTGAGGAATTGGAAATAGTCAAAGCCATAAATGTAACGATAAAATAGGGGGAGTATTGACGTACGGGAGAAGAAATAAAAAGCAGGAGGTATAGGAGTGTGGATACGAACACTGCCAAAATAACAGTTCTCTTGTGGCCAAAATGGTCCCCCAGGGATCCCGCGAATTTTTGAACAATCGCCCCGATTGCCGTACCGGATGTAATTATTACTGCGTCCGTAACCACACTAAGACCGAGGTATGACCTCAAGTAAAGTGCACTGAAAATCCAAAGCGATGAGAACGCTAATCCTCTCATCCCGGAAACAGCAGAGGCTACTCCAACATTTCTCAATTTTTTTCGTGAGCATGTAAGAGGTAAAAAAGGAATGCCAAACAATTCGAACATTTTTTTCAATTAAAATGGTTTTGAATAATTCTTGTGGATCCTTAAATTATGCAGTTAATTATGATAAAAGAACAGAATCACTATACCATACATACAAGGTGTATGTATATAGAACATAGTATTGATTATACAAATTGAGGATTGATAATATGTCGGATGTGCCAAGTTTCAATATCGTCATCGCGACGGGGACTGCCGATAAACTCCTCATGCTGGGAGTGCTCACCCAGACCGGTGCCAATCTCGGAATGCCCGTAAGAATATTTGTCACGGGAACTGCTCTTAAGTCTTTCAAAAAGGGCGGGTTCAAAGAGAAGCCTGTTTTGCCTGCAGGATTTGAGGAAGTAATGAGAGATATAAATGCAGGCCTTGATAGATTGAAGACAGACAACTGGCATAAAATGATTGAAACAGCTATGCAGATGGGGGACGTTAAGGTCTTTGGCTGCTCACTTATGTCCTCAGCTCTGGGATGGAAGAAGGATGACCTGGATCCGATGATAGACAGTATAGTTGGAGCAACGGATTTCATGATACAATCTGGCGGAGGCCAGACCATAATCCTCTGAGGGATCAATATGACAACGTATAACATAGACAGTAAGGGGACTGCCTGTCCTGGCCCAATCACAGACCTGATAAGGGCATACAGGAAAGCGTCAAATGGTGACATCATAATACTGCAGGCTACAGATCCTGGCGTAGTACCGGATGCTAAAGCCTGGTGCGGGATGACAAAAAATGAGCTTGTTAACACAAAGGAGAATGGTACAGAATACGAGGTAACGATCAAGGTGACCGCCAAGAAATGAGCAGGGCTGAGCAGAAATTGCATGATTTGAGATAGGGTAAAAAGTGGGTGAATGTCTGTGATAAAAATAGCCATGATTGGGAGTGGAGCAGGAGGGCTTATTACTTCAAGCAAGCTGGTCGCTCAGCTTTCAGAGGAGATAAAGCAGGAGAAAGTCTCCATAACTATTTTTGACAAAAAGGAGACGCAGGAGTTCCAGCCGGGATATCTTGAGGTTGCTTTCCGTGGTACCAGGCCGGCCAAGTTAAAGAGACCGGCTGAAAACCTGGTTCCAAGGGGAGTGAATGTAGTGCATGCAAACTGTGCCTCGCTGGATATTGATAACCATCAGATCATCACTGAAAAGAACCAGGAAAAGTATGACTTTGATTATGTAGTGGTTTCGACCGGATGCTCTCCAGACTATTCACAGATACCTGGACTCAAGGAGGCGAATCTTGACTTTTATACCGATGCAGATGTTTCATCGAGGATATTTTCAACGCTGGAAACAGTAAAGTCAGGCCGGATAGTTGTCGGAATTGCCGGCCTTCCCTACAAGTGTCCTCCATCACCCAATGAGGCAGCCTTCATGGCAGACGAGTATCTCAGGAGGCATGAACGCAGGAAAAACGTTGACATAACATTCATAACACCATACACAAGAATCTACACTGCTGAACCGATAAATGAGGTAATAGAACCTCTGTATAGCGAAAGAAACATAGAGTCGAGGACCGTGTTCAACACTGATTCAGTCGACCCTGCGAAGAAAGAGATAACCTCTCTCGAAGGTGAAACGCTGAAGTATGACTATCTTTTCCTCACCCCACCACATAAACCTGCCGAGTTCCTCAAGGGAACAGACTTTTCTGATGATGAGGGGTGGGTTAAGGTGGATAAGAAGGATCTACACATCACCGATCATGACTATGCTTTTGCAATAGGAGACACGAATAACATCCCGACATCTAAAGCCGGCGTGGAAGCCCACCTGGAGGGTATAGTTGTCGCAAATAACATTGCAACGAATATATCAGGTTCAGGATCAAAGCACTTTTTCACCGGCAGGACCCAGTGTTCTATGGAAACGGGATTCCATCACGCGACGTTCGTTGTTGGTACCTACGATCGGCCTGTAGAGAAGATCAAGCCTTCCATAATGAACTATACCGAAAAGAAGGTCATGGAAGAGATTTACTGGGCTTCCCTTCATGGTCATTATGAATGGCTATTCAAATACCACTTCAAGAAGGATTACTTCAGCGAAGGCACTTCTTAACCTTATTCCTCTTTTTCCTTAAGAGTCTAAGAAATGCATAAAAATTTTTCAATTTGCAGGTGATATGATCGACAGGATGCGTATTAAGAAACGGCCCGAAACTCTAGACAAAAGAAGATTACTTGGCTCGCATCTGACACCCGTTAGCGTTTTCCAGAATTACATTCTGCCCGATATAAGTCCGCTAATCCACGATCATAACTTCATAGACATGTTTTGCGGAGAAGGAAACCTTATTCTTCCCATACTGGACCTTTTGCCCAGATCAGAAAGAACCGACTACTTTAGAAAACATATCCAGATGTATGACGCTGACCCAGAAATGGTTAGTAAGTCAATTGAGAAAGCTGCAGAATATGGAGTTGCCCATCAAGTACTTGAAGCATGCATAAAAGTGAGGGACTCAATTTTATCATATCCAGAGGTGAAAAATCCGGCTAAAACTGTTCACATTACTAACCCACCTTACCTCTATGTGGGACATATAATGAAGCATGCAGATGCATCTTCACAGGCTTCATATTTTGTTGGTGAAAATGAAGGTTACCAGGATCTTTACCAGCTTGCATTGATAAACGATCTGAGGCATAGCATTCATAAGTTGATTTACATTATTCCTACAAACTTCCTGTTTGCGGATTCAGCTTCCAGAAAGATAAGACTTGATTTCCTCACCAGGTATTATATCAGTAAATGCAAGTTATTTGAATCCAGAATTTTCCAGAATACGGGAGTTAACGTGGGCATTTTTGAGTTTATTCTTGATCCTAAGGGGAAACACAGCAGTATTGAGTTTGACGCAGTGCAGGAAAATCAGAATCAAAAGGTTAAGAGATTTACGCTGGATTCTTCTAGCGGCTTCAGGCAAAAGATGAACATCGATGAAATGCCCTCATCTGGCAAAGTCGGCAGGATTAAGGCGAAGTTTTATCTGACCATTGACGAGGTCATGAGTTCAGGCGGGGATAGGGAGGTAATATTGGTGGATTCAAAGAATTTCAGCAAGGGAAGATATTCAAGATCGACTTTTTTTGTTGATGACAGCCTTCATAGAAAACTTCTCTCTAACCCGCTTTTCGTGAGGACCGTCGATACTGGCTCGCCAAATGGCAGAGCTGGTCTGCATGATATCGGTGAGGAACTTGATGCAGACGGCATAGTTGTTTCGGGAAACACATATCGCACCAACCCGATTCAACTGTTTATACAGCCTGATCTTACAAGGGAGAAGAGCATGAGACTGATGCATCTTTTCAATAGTAAGCTTGAGAAAATGAGATCTGATAGCGACAGTTCATTCATGACCACATACAGATACAGCAGCAACCCGCGTTATATCAGGAAATATCTCGGGCTGAAGCAGGTATCAGCAATTATCTCGAGTTTCAGGCTGGACGACCTCAGTTGACATCGTTTTCCTCGATGTATGAATAGTCCGGAAGATCCTCTATATTCAGCTCCGGATGCTGTGTTTGCCATTCATCGAGACTCATCTTGCCAACCCTCCTGACATAGTCAAAGCCAGTTTTGCCGCATTTAATACACGTGTATTGAATTTGATTGAAAACATGTGGTCTGAGAATGTCTCCCGCCCTGAATATATGGTCAAATTCAACACCACAATATTTACATTTTACCCTTACTATGTGTACCTTCTTTTCCATTCCGAAGAATTATAGTAAAACATATATCTCTTACGTTACGACTCTTATCATATTTCAGAAATACCACATGGAGCAGAAGCAGCATTGTTTGTATCTAAAGGGCATATCAACGGCATATCATTGCTCCCAGATTCAGATAATGTGAAGTGTGAAAAGTAGTACGATCACGAGGACAATGATGGGAAGTACTAGAACCATCCATGTCACAAAATGCCCAAGTTGAGCGTATAGCCATAACCGAATCTTTTGGGAACGAGTAAAGACCTGTCATCCCTGTTCATATAGAACACGCCAGCTTTCCAGTTTATGTCATCATTTCGTGCAGTTGCCGTATCCTTTTTTTCTGTCGCTCCAGGATAAAGCTTCCATCCTGTCTGCCCGGTTCTCGCGGCAACGATAAGCACTATAGGTACAATAAGCATAGTGGGTAAAACATCAAGTGAAACATACCCCCGTGGAATAAGACCCCAAGTGGTAGCTGAAGTGAGAAAAAGGGTCATCTGAATCGGAAGGGAAAATGTCAGGATCATGCTCGAATTGATCACATAAGTTACGGATAGGTTAAAAAGTGATTAAAGTTAGCAAAAATGTGTTTTCTCATTAGATCGATCCTATTTCATTGATAGATCAGCAGCAACAATAAGAGGGTCCCAGACAGGCCCAAACGGCGGGCTATATCCCAGATCTGTGTAGAAGAAAGCCTCGGCTGTGAGTCTAGCCTGTATTGCAGCAGCCACTGCGTTGACCCTCCAGGCTGCTCCATCCTTCGAGACAACCTGGGCTCCAAGCATCCTGCCAGTCACATTCTCTGTGACCATGGTTACGAACACCGGGTGTTTTCCAGGGTAGTAACCAGCCTTGCTCATGCCCTTTACAAAGATGGTCTTTGCGTCCAGTCCATCCTTCTTTGCCTGTTCTTCAGTCAGCCCCGTGAATCCGATTTCATAGTCGAATACTTTTACCAGGGTGGTACCTACAGATCCGGGAAAAACCATCCTGCCGCCTGCTGCATTGGCTCCGGCAACCCTGCCCATCTTGTTAGAGATCTGTGCAAGCGGATGCCAGTCTTGTTTTCCCGTTACAAGGTTTGTTGTAGAAGCACAGTCGCCTGCAGAGTAAATGCTGGGATCGCTTGTAAGCATACGTCCATCAGTGATTATTATTCCACGCGAATCAGTAGCAATGCCGGCATCGACTGCAATTTTTGTATTTGGTACTATTCCTGTCGCCGATATGACTGCGTCTACTGCATACTCTCTTCCGCTGGTTGCAAGCACAAATGATCCATTTCTTCTTGTTACCTCAAGATCTGATGCTTCGGTCAAGACGCTAACGCGTTGCTTGAACTCTTCCCTGAAGGCTGCACCAATCTTCGAGTCAAATGCCTTGAGTATATCTTTGTGCCTTGAAACAACGAATACTTTCTTTCCGCCCAGAACAAGCGATGAAGCAAGCTCTATACCAAGAATTCCGTCGCCGATTATTGCTACTGTCTCCGCTTTTGCTATATCATTGTGAGTTATTTCGCCTGATTCCAGAGACCGTATCCCACGTATGCCCAGCGCCGAAAGTGAATCTGGAACTTTAGGCGAAGCCCCAGTGGCTATAATCAGGCGGTCATATTTTACTTTAGAACTATTCGAAAGGACCAGTACCCGGTTCTTCCTGTCAATCACGTTTACTGATGTTCCCGTGATAACGTTGATACCTCTCCTGGTCGTGAATTCCTCCAAAGGGTAATGTAGCAGTTGATCCGGTGAGGTAACTATTCCTTCCAGAAAATATGGAATTCCGCATTCAGCATAAGAAACATAACGCCCTGCCTCAATTACAGTAACGGATAGAGAAGGGTCAACACGCTTTGCCTTGGATGCAGCTGCCATGCCCGCTGCACCGCCTCCAATTACAACCAGATCCATGAGATTCTATCTCTTAATCACTACCCCGTATTTATGCGCTTCATGAGTTGAAGGAAAAGCTATGCATATGAAAACTATCCATGTTGTTGATTAAAACCGAAGATCTGCTTCTCTCTGTGACAAAATCGATCCGATCCTTTATCTTCATGTCTCTCTCGATCTCGGTACCGTTCTTTTTGCTATCATTCGGCCTCAACGCAATTCAGGTTTCTGTGGTGCTCCTGTTTGCTATTGGAATTTCGACGTTCTTCATCTTCTTATATACAGTTCTTCATATGCGAATCAAGGAAAAGCTTCTTATGATGGCGCTTCTGCTTACAGGTGCCATCGCCCTGCTATATGCATATCCTACACTTCCAGGGCTCTTGATTGCTATCGTGATAGGTGCAATCTCGCTATCCGGGAAGGACATGGCCACTAACCAGTCCCTTGAACAGTATACAATAGGCAGGGTATCCAGGGATCAGAGGCAGAAGAACCTTGCGTTCTCACTCTACAACTTTTTTTCCTATGGTTCCGGAACAGCTGCTTCTGCCTTCCTGTTCCTCGTCGGCGCCAAGAGTTTCCCTGACATTTTCCTGGTACTACTGATACTTGCTGCCTTACAGGTTGTGATCTACATGGCAATAAAGTTCCCTTTACAAAAAGAGAGCCAAGTTTCTGCCGAAGTGCTGCCAGAAACAAGCAAGAGGATCAAGACTCTCGGATCTCTATTTTTTGTGGATTCATTGGGCGGTGGGCTTGTCAATACATCCATAATAGCGTTGTGGTTTGAGGTTGTATTTCACATAACACTATCACAGGCTGGCCTCATATTCATAGGTGTTAACCTGATCACGGCTGTGTCGATAATAATCTCCGGATACATATCGTCGTCGATCGGCCTGGTTCGAACAATGGTTTATACGCACATAATCAGCAATGTTTTCCTTTTTCTTATTCCCATTTTTCATGTACTGGCCTGGAGTGAAATCCTGCTTTTCATTCGGCAGACAACAAGCCAGATGGATGTACCGGCAAGAGACAGTTTTGTCAACACTGTTATACCTGAAGAGTCACGCGTTAAGGGAAATTCAACATTTCTGGCAGTCAGAAATGTTGGACAGGTGCCCGGGCCTGGAATAGCTGGCTCATTGCTAGAGTTCTTTCCCCCGGCGGTCTTTATGGTAGCTGCTCTGACAAAGATATCTTACGATATTGCATTCTTTGCAAAGTTCAGGGAAAATAAGGTGTAATTATTGTCATTATTGGACCATCATCGCAGGTTCTGCTTCAATACCGTAATGGCTATATTCATCTTTATTGATTTTTCTGTATATGAAAACTAGGAAAATGATAACTGCAATTGCTGGCAACCATAGAAGAAGCGGTCCAAAGAAGTTGTACGGACTTGCATACGTTGTTTCCATTATTATTGCTTCCGATTCGAACGTTGCGGCTATCAAAAGTTCTGCAGCAGCGAACACGTAGTTTAGCAATATCTTTTTGGACTTTGATCTAAGCAGCGACCTCTTCTTTACAAGAAGGTATAGAAAGTAGATCCCAGTGCTTGTCGTGACTGCGTAAGATGGCAACTCTATCCATGTATCCGGCAGCAGTGCTAAACTGAGGAAATAAACTAGTCCAAGAGTGCCATTCGCTGTCCCCTCAACCGCTAGAATCAGCGAAGTTGTAACCGCTGAAAGAATGTAGAAGAACTGCCCAAGGATAGGGATTAACTCAAGGCTTGCTACCTCAAGGTTATGAGGGAATATGGAGAATATCATTGGGAGAAGAGGCAGCGTAATGATAGATGATTGCTGCTGCTTGAACTCATTGTAAAGAGCTGCATCCTTTAAGGGGATTGACGAAATAACTATGAATATGGATATTTCCAACAAAAACATGAGAAGGAATAATTTTCGCAACTGCAATTCCCCTTTCTTGAATAGGAAGCTATCTTTACTCATCACCGGATCAGTGGAGCAGAATAGATAAATTACACTATTTAGGTCTTTCTTACGTCAAAGTTATTTTCAATCCGCCAACATATATGCCTTTCTATAAGGCATTTAAGGATAGGGCTTGCTTTTTATTTTAAACAGGACAAGTCTCTAATTCATGCACTATTAATGAAAAGAGAAGTGAAAATACTAAGTACTGCGTAGATATTGAATAATCACGGATATACTATTACTTGGAGGAAATCGGTTCGGTTTTACGCACGCAAATAGTTACGAAAGGCTAGGATATGACTTTTCGGTGTTTTCAAGAAATGAAGATGTTTTGAGAAGATACAGGGAGGAATATCATGTCAGGAAAACTTATAGCGATCTTAACGAGGCCATGAATTCTTCCCATGATATTATGGATATGGTCATGCCTCACTACATGCACAGGGACCTGGCCACAAGAGCCATGAGGAACAAGAAGCATGTTATGATAGAAAAACCCATAGCGACTACATTGGAAGAAGCAAGGGACATGATTACCGAATCGAGGAATAATAAAGTAAAATTCATGGTTGCCGAACAGTATTATTTTGATTCATCCCTGCGACATGCAATTCAATATCTTAAAGAAGGACTGATAGGCAAAGTACACACCATAATAGTAAGGAGCCAGTGGAACTTTCAAGAATTGGATGGCTGGAGGACAAGCGAAAAACTAATGGGAGGAGGTGCCCTGATTGATGGGGGAATACACTTTATCGAAGCACTGCTTGATCTTGGAGGAGAATACAGAGACCTAGAGTCAAGGGTATATAAGGGCAAAGCATCGATAGAAGGTGAAGATAATACCGTATCGCTGATCCGATTCAAATCCGGTGCAACCGGTATTTTCTACTATTCATGGAACTATATGTCTCCCCCCGATGTACCAGCTTATGAGGTCATAGGGACCAAAGGTAGCATATACGAATACAGAGGAGAGAGAGATAATATAAGTTCACACCGCCCTAATACGGCGTTCGGTGTTCCGGTACTGAATGGCAGGATTCAGGAAATAGAGGAAGTGGATGTTTTCGACGCCGAAATATCCGGATTCCTGAAAGCGGTTGAAAAAAACGAAGAGGTTCCTTACTCGCCTGAGCTTGCTTATAGAGACCTGGAGACAGTGTTAATGATATACGAAAACGCGAAATAGAAAAGTTCGAACATAAATATACTATCTTTATACTGATATTTAAAAATAGATTTGCCATTCGTGAATTGAGTGCTAGCAGAAAAGTTTTCTCGCCTTCTCTGATTTAATGTGCACTTTCTTTCGAGTAATAGGAGGCAAGTCATCTGCCTAATTTTGGTTAATTAATGTAACGTGACTCGACTATTTTCGGAATATTTTCTATATTCAAAGCCTCTAGTTGATGTAACATTTCTTCGAAGTACGTGCAAGAGCTTATGACAAAGTATTAGCCAGAAAGCCCATCTTTTGAGCCAATTTCGTAATTTCTTAATTGTTATATAAAACTAATAGTTAGTCTGTACTAATTGTTATATACATATAAGCAATTTACCGGACAGAAAGTTATGGCTCAGAATGATAAGATGGGTGCGGGGGAACTAGTGAAATGCTGGAAGGATGTCGTCAAGGAAATGATGGCTTTCCAGTCATATTTCCTCAGGAAAGAGCATATATCCAGACCTGCGTACCTGATAATGCATTACCTGTTTATGCATGGTCCGCAACAGCTCACAACGCTGTCAGAGATAATTGAAGTCTCTAAGCCAACAATAACCAGCCTTATCGATAATCTGGAAAGCATGAACCTGGTTCACAGGGTCCATAGTGAAATGGACAGGAGAAGCTATACTCTGCATTTAACATCGCAAGGGGAGGAGAAACTGAGCAAGCTCTCTTCGATATATGATGGCATCTTCAAGGAGTTTATAAAAGAATCCTCCGAAGAGGACCTTGTGTCCCTCAAGAAATCGCTTAACATTCTGCTGCAATTAATGGAATCCATGACTTTGAAAACAATGGAAGAATGAAAACAATGAAAACAGACGATATTAAGGAAGACTATGACAAAGCATACACGACCAGGGTTATGCTGATCCTTGCAATGCTTATAATGATAGTAATGTACGTCGAGGGGATGCTCACGCCGTCCCTTCTCTCTATAGCATCAGAATTCAAGGTATCTATATCACAGGTGAGCCTGCTTCTTTCAGTCTATCTGGTGACTGGAGTTTCCGTCAGCCCGATAGTTGGAAAACTCGGCGATATTTACGGCAAGAAGAGGTTGCTGGTCATTGTTCTGCTTATTTATGCCGTGGCTGTCGTATCTACGGGATTCTCACCGAATTTCACCTACATGCTCATTTCTCGTGGGGTACAGGGAATCGGATTGACTGTCATGCCGCTCGGAATGAGTCTCGTAAGGGAGGAGTTCCCACGCAGGCTAGTGCCTAAAGCGCAGGCCCTGCTGAGTGCCATGTTCGGTGCAGGGTTTGCAGTGAGTCTTCCCCTCGGGTCGCTGGTATCCAACGATCTTGGGTGGAGGTACACGTATCATACCGCTTTTCCATTCGTGTTCGCCCTGGTGGCTGTTGCCTATATTTACATAAAGGAATCGGCATACAGGAGACCTGGAACCCGCGTAGACTATTTCGGTGCAGGTATTTTTGCCATTGCACTCGGTCTCGTGGTTTTCGGCCTGTCTGAGGGTGCGCTCATAGGCTGGACTTCAATAACTGTTGTCGGCATGATCATGGCAGGCGTGATCCTCTTCGTACCCACATTCCTGTACGAAAGATCATACTCCAAGCGCGGCCTTGAGGCTATACTGGATTCAAGGTTGCTTTCAAAAAGAAATGTCTGGATACCAAACGTGGTCCTGGCCATATCCGGACTTGGGATGTTCCTGGCAATGCAGGCTCTAACGTACAGATTTGAGTCACCTATCCCTTATGGCTTCAGCTTTAGCATATTAGACACTGGCCTTTCACTGGTCCCGTTTGCCATTGGGACCCTGATTTTTGGCCCTATCACCGGTTCAATAATCACAAGAATAGGAGTCAAGCAGATGTCCGTAGTAGGTCCGCTGGTTGCTGCAGCAGGATTCTTGCTCGAAGCGACGCAGCCTTCGTTCATCATGACGCTTGTTTACGGTTTCGTGATAGGTGCCGGGTTATCAATAATGAATGCGTCTATCATAAACATACTTGTACTCTCAGTTGAACCAAGAGACATGGGATTGGCGACATCAATGAACGGTACTTTCAGGAACCTTGGGAGCAGTGTGGGAGCCTCACTGGCAGGTGCTATTCTTGCCACATACTCGATTGCCGCCATTCATGGATCGCCGTACGATATACCTATACCAACGCATTTCGGATACGAATTCTCTTTCCTGCTTGCCTTTGCTGCATTTCTAGTGTCGGCCGTCATTGTTGCCTTTGCTCATGAAGTTATATATTTCAAGGGAAACAAAGTAGCTGACAAGAAGTCAGAACTCCCTGAAAAGCAGACAGATGCTGCATAATGCAGAAAAGTACTGTTTGCAACTTTCATTTAGAGTACAGCTTTGATGTACCATCAATTTTAATAATTATCAATGAATTATATACAAGGGAAAAGATTGACACTATCGGAAGTGGTTGCGACAACATTGGAAGTCATAAATAACAGGAAGGTCTCTGAAAGTGGGAAGAACGTGACCTATGACCTGAGAAGCCTCAGATTTTCAAGTAAAAGAATCGCCTCTAGAACGTTATGCGAAACATTGTGGAAACTTGACATATCGAAATGGATTGATGATTCCGATGATCCTTCGAAAATAAACCCAGAAACCAACCTAAACCTTATCGTTTCCAAGGATCAGCTCCCTGGGATGAGGAGAGCAATCAACAAGATGATGGAGGATCTTGGAAGAACGAAAACTGATCGTTACATTAAGACCTTCATGAAAGATGTTAATTCCTCTGACAGTGGACTTCGTGCAATACTGCTCGTAGGACTCGTAAATGGAGTTCTTATAAAGAACAGCTCCGTCAAGAAACTTGAGTCTTCAAGCTTGAATGCGTTTATTGAGAAGCTCCAGGATCACATCAAGATTGTAGAGAATTGATTAGCCTGCAGTGCCATTCCTCAATGATTTCTGGAAAAAATTTAGAGGTTTGCCAAGATATTTATAGCTTCTTGAATTGCCGACCTACAGTTACGGGAATAGTCTGAAGGAAGATAATCAATGCCAACATTAACTACATATTCACTTATGCGAAATGGATGGAAGTCGCTCAAAGAATCAGAAATTTACCCCTTGCAGAAGGAGAGGATGATTTCTTGGAGACGTGGTCCGTCTACTCACAGGGTAGAATACCCAACCAGGCTCGACAGGGCAAGGGCCCTCGGATACAAGGCCAAGGAAGGATATATAGTCGTGAGGTCGAGGGTCAGGAGAGGCGGAAGAAACAGGCCGAAAATCATGGGAGGAAGGAGGCCCAGAAGGATGGCCTACAGTAAACTCACCGTTAAGAAAAGCATTCAGTGGATGGCTGAGGAAAGAGCAGCTGATAAGTATCCAAACATGGAAGTGCTCAACTCTTACTACGTGGGCGAAGACGGTCTTTACAAATATTATGAAATCATAATGGTCGACAAGGCTGCTCCAGAGATACACGGGAAAAAGCAGATTTCGTGGATATCTGAGCCCCAGAATACCGGAAGGGTTTACAGGGGATTGACTTCAGCCGGATTCAAGGGCAGGGGACTGAGGACAGGCAGGACTGGAAGCAATAAGAGCAGACCCTCTATAAGATCCAATGGAAGATTAAGGAGATAATCTAATCTTCATTTCATGCATGAGAGGCTAATGGAAAGCGTCAGACCTTTGCTTCAGACTGGAAAAAAAGTCTCGTTGGGCATTCTTCTTGAAACCGATGTTCCTTTTTTATTCAGTGTTATCAACGATCCAGATGTCCACAGGTATCTCTCGAACCCTGGTCGTATGATGTATGAACATGAAGAGTTGGAGTGGGTCAGGACACTTGGCCAAAAGGAGCAGGACAGCAGACACTTTGCAATTGTGGAGAACAGCAGTGCCGAAATCGTTGGAGTTGTTGGCGTAAGAGAAATTAACTTTTCAAATGGATCCGGAGTCTTAGGTTACTTTCTTGCAAAGGGATCCTGGGGAAGGGGGTATTCTACAGAGGCGGTTTCACTTGCAGTAGAGTTTTGCTTTGGGACCCTTAATTTGAGAAAACTTGTCTCAGCGGTGTTCGAGCCTAATACCGCCTCTATGAGGGTGCTTGTCAAAAACGGTTTCAAGGAATGCGGACGATACCACAAGCATTCCTTTGTGCGGGGGCATGGCTTTGTTGATGAAGTCCTGTTTGAGAAGTTCAACGAAGGACATTCATTGTGAGACAAGACAGCAAAGATAAATTAGGGTTTATTGCTTTGCGGAGATTAGCCTGTATCTTCAATGCAGGAAAGCCGCGGTGGCCCAGTGGTACGGCGCCAGACTTGAGATCTGGTTCCCTTGTGGATCGGGAGTTCGAATCTCTCCCGCGGCGCTTAAAATTTAAAGACCATAATTTTTAAATATCCACGCCAAGGAAAACAATTCGTCTTGTGCTTAATTTAGTCTATTTTTCGTGGGTCCTGCTATATCCATAATTGTTCAATGCCGCCATTATTTTTGGCTGATTCGCATATGATCTGGCTCATGCATTAGTGGAAGCACAATACATTCTTCTAAACCATATTCACATTTAGCCTATCAACTCTCGGATTCACCATCTATAAATATAGTGCGCTGATAGCTATGCCAGATCTGATGGAATCTATCGCCGAATCTAAAATCCTGGACAGACTTGATAACAGCAAAGCAAGCAGGTTCTATTGATTTTTAACCTTGCTTGCTACTGTTGGAGGTTTCTTGTTTGGTTATGATACCACAAACATTGCCATAGTCGAAGGATTTCTTCCTAAATCCTTTATTTCATCAGCTACAAGCCCTTTCATAACAGGATACCTTTTTTCTGGAGTATCGTTAGGAGCCGCAGCTGGTGCTCTTGTATCTGCATCTCTGATTGACAGGTATGGAAGGAAGTATATGCTCATTTTTGATGCATTTCTCTATACGCTCGGGGCAATACTTTCTGCTATAAGTGTCAACCTTTTGATGCTCCTTGTCTCTCGCACAATTATAGGAATAGCTGTGGGCGCGGATTCGGCCATCGCAACTTCTTATATTTCTGAATGGGCTCCAAAGAATAAGAGAGGAAGTCTCGGGATACTCCAGCAATGGATGATAACCGTCGGAATACTTGGCGCGTACATAATATGACTCGCGGTTCTTTATGGCATTCCTTCAAGCGCTTTCACACTGGATTGGAGGCTGCTTCTGGGTTTTGCAGCAATACCCGCGATAATAGGTCTAGCATTTAGGTTCGTTATGCCAGAATCCCCCAGATGGCTTGTAAGTAAAGGCAAATACGAAGCGGCCGTAAAGTCGTTCAAGACCCTAGGCATTGAAACAGATGAGCAGGAACTGCTAAAGGAATATCCCATAAGCACTACTAAGAAAAGAGTGATGACACCAGGTGTCAAGAGAGCTTTTATTATTGTAGGGCTTTTCATGATGTTTCAGCAAATCACTGGCATAAATATTCCATTTTATTATGGTCCAATTATAATACAAAGCCTGCACATTTTTTCGTGTGTAGTATTTATCCCACGTTTTGGGCGATTTATTCACTCATTAAAATAAAAGTCAGTCAATAATAATCATTAAAATAAAAGTCAGTCAATACTAATCCCAGTTCAAAGACAGAATCGTGCCTATTAAACCGCAAACAGTAAGCCGTTAGAGATGCAAATAATAGAGTCGGATTCAATATTTATTGGCTTATAGTTAAAATCTAAGTTCTTGCTATAACGCTTGTAGAATCGCTTAAAATCTCTTAATCTATGTTCTCCAATTGCAATTTTGTTTAATTCTGCTTCATAATTAATTTTCTGTATGTTGTATTGCTTAATTTCTGGTATTCTCCAATTCTTCAATCTCCATAGCATATCTTTTATTGCCTTGTAATCTATCGGCTTTTCAAAAGGCTTTTCTGTATATTTGAATTGTAGTTCAATGTTATATGAAAAATCTGTTATTAGTTCATTGTCTTTTAGGTATTCGAATTTCAACTTATCAACATCTAACGTGTATTTCCAGCGATTAGCCTCTAAATCTAATTCTTTTTGTTGTGTTGTAAATTTTCCTATGTCTTGTTTTCTATGTTGTATTATGCCTTCTTTTATCTTAATTACCTTCATTTTTCTTGTTATTCGTAATTTTGTGCCTTTTGCATTGAATAAGTCGTCGGAATTAGTCAAAGAAGGGAAGCCTCGATTATGTAATGTAATTCTATTACCAATTTTTGAAATGTATATACCATTCATATACAACCATACTGTGTCAAAATAACCTTCTAATTTAAAGCAACCTAACTCATTGTTATTGAAATTTACATCGTCAATTTTAGTGTCTGTTAATACCGCATCGGTCATTACGGCTTTTATGTGCTTCCAACCAACTTTATCGATTATTTCATATATCTTAATTCGTGTTATAGCCGTGATATAAGAAGCATATATCAGATTCGTGAACGTTGTATAACCGTTTTTACGTTCTGCGAAGCAACCGTAAGATGCGTTTAATACAGTTTTGTAAGACCACTGAGACATATCGTCTTCTAACGAGCCTAATTTTATGCCTGAAATTTTTTCAATTTCTTTCTTTTCTTTCATTTCTTGCTTGATTTCATTTCTTTTTTGATATAGCTTTTTGTAGTCTGGAAATTCTAATTTCTTCTTTGTATTGATTACAATACCTTCTATTATCTCAAACTGTATGTCTTTTGAATGGTATTTTCTGAAATAATCAAGCTCAGCACCAGTAAAATAATTTTCTACATAGTCGTTAGACTTGATATATGTTATATCAGTAGCACCAGTTCTGTAATGTATTGGCAAATCACTTAAATTTCTAATTTTTACGTGATAAAAGCCATAGTCAGCATTCTCATATTTGTTAGTATATCTAATTTCTGCGTCTGTTAGGTTATATAATTGTGTTATTGCGTAAGGATATGCTGAATTTATGTCATATTCATAGACATTAGATACCTTGCCTAAACTATGTAAATAGAAAATACCGCCAAAATAAGAATTTTCAATTATCCTAACCGCTTTCTTATATTCTGGTAATTGTGATAACAAGCGGTAATATTGATAGCGTAAATCTACGTGGAAAATTGACAGATAGGCTTTAGAAATAGAAGCACTGCTATTGTATGTTTTAGGTATCTGACCTTTCAATACTGGTATGATTGATTGTATCTTTTTCTTGGCTAATAACATAGTAATATATGCGTCATTTTTGCAGTATTTTATTATATTTTCACGGTTTTGTTCATAATAGCCTTCAATCTCTCCTATTTGTTGCCTATTAATCTCTAATTCTTCATTATTCTTACCAATCCCTAATACTTCTTTTGCTACTGTATCTAACGGCTGATAGCCTTTCTCGTTCTTATAAAATTGAGCAATATCATAAATCCTTACTGTCCTTATTTTTGTTTTAGATTCGTGTTTTTTAATCATAAGCGATTTGTTGCTGATGTAATAGATGTCATAGCTTTTATAGTGATATATGCCATTATCTTCTTTGTCTATCTCAGGCATTATAGCACGGAAAATTATAGAAGCGTCATAATCAATGTTGTATAAGAAGTTTAAATCACAAGCATAAGTAAACAACCAATCTAACAGATTATCTGGATTGTTATCATTTTCATAGTAATTACCGTATGCATCGCATATTACCTTAAGAGTATTAGAATGGGCTTCGGTATCGAAGGCATTGATTGACGACATAGAATTAAAAAATTTCATTCTTCTAACCTTCCTCTGCTAAATCTATCTCTATTGTAGGGCTTCCTTCTTTAAATTGGCTATCAAACTCTTGGAAATAGTGCTCTTTTGTTTCTCTGAAAAATTTTGCATCGATATGTTGCTTGTATTTTCCCATTGCCTTATATAATCGCATATTTGCGTTATGGCTATCTAATGCTTCGGGATTGTTTTTCTTGTATTCTTTCAGATACCTTCTTATCTTTGCTTTAGAAGTCTCGCTATGCTTCTTGTTTACCAGTTTAACGATGTACTCAATAGGATAGCCTTGCTTATATAAAGCTTCAGTAAACGCCTTAGAAGGTAAGTCCAATTCAATGCTTCCAATTCTGCCTTTAGGATTTGTTATCTTTTTAGGATTTATAGGCTTGTTTTGTATCTTGCGAATTTCAGCTAAAACATCTTGCTTCCGCTTATGTAATAGCTTGGCTATCTTGTTTGCAGAATAGCCGTCATTTAATAATTGCTTTAGTTTCTTTTGTAGTCTTGCCATATTTTACTACCAACCTTCTTTTTTACAAATCGATAGCCGCATTCTCTGCATCGGTAAACGTAAGTATGGCTATTCTCTCTCATTAGTTCTATATCTTCGCTACCGCATCTATAACATACCAGCACACTAACAGACATCTAAATCACTCTCTTACAATCGTAAAATCGCTTCCAACCAACGAACCTTTTTTAAATCCAGAAATGAAGTTTTTAATATCGTTCCAGAATAAAAGAAGGAAAAGCAAAGACAATATTAACGCAAGTAAACCAAGACCAATTTTTGAATTCTTAGGTTCTATTCTCTCAGTGTTTTTCTTTATAAATGGTTTGGTTGTTTTTGCCAATCTTTCACTTACATCTATGATTTGGTTTGGAAGTTCTTTTTCCCTTATCAATCGTTCTTGCTCAGCTGTATATTCTTCGTTATTTGTTAACTTTAAAAGCTCATCTGAATCAAAGATGATTGTACCTGCTCGTTTTTTACTCATTTGCTCATTGCTCGGTTGCTCACTGAGTATCTCCGAGCTACTCGGAGCTACTCGATTCAGAACTTTTTGCTCATTTTTAAGAACTTTTTGCTCATTTTTAAGAACTTTTGAGCTACCACTCACTTGCTCATTGAGTTGCTCACTTCTTAATTCAGTATTCTTAAGATGTCGTTTTTTGTGCCTGTTTAGGTTATATAATCGACTCGTTTGATATGAGCAAGTATCACATCGATACACTGTCATCTTGCCTCACTCTTTATTTTGTGATTCGTATGCTTCTTTTAGCCTTTTAAATATCTCAGCCATTGCTCTTGGATTCAAATTTGTTAGCTGTTCAAAGTTATGCATAGACCTTTTATAAGTAGCTTCTTCTTTTTCCCTTGCTATCTGTTCTTCATATTCTCTTTTTCTTTTTTCTTCTTCAGCTAATACCTTCTTGGCATCTTCTTCTATCTTTTTCTGTCTCTCTATCATTGCTTTTTCTTCGGTATCTACCTTTTGCGTCAATATTTCTAGTGCGTTTGGATGCTCAGGCTTTAAACATACAACAAAGCTTCTTAGTTTTCCGTGAATGTAAAATTGCCGTATACCAACTTGTGATGCATCGCTACTGTACTTCTTACAAATATTACAAATCATTTTTAACTCACCCTTTCTGCGATATATTGAGTCAGCAAATCACCAAACATTTCTGACCTTGTCATACCGTGGTCTCTTGCCAATTCCTTAAACAAATTGGCAACCTCTTTGTTCACCCATACCTTTACTTCGATTCTTCCACTTTTATCTACTTTCATTTTCTCACCATTTAAGACCAGTTGGTCTCTCAATATGTATATGTTTAATCTCATCTTTACGACTTGAAAGCCTTATATTTTAGTTTTTGTTATGGTATTATGAATACATTGTTTGTGTCTAAACCAACCGTGAAAATAACGGCTTCTGGAGTGAATATCAAAATAAATGAGCAAGACTATGTAATTCAAGAAATGGATAAAATATCAAACATAATGATAGTCGCAAAAAGCGGTTATATCTCAATCTATGCCTTACGGCTGTTTGCCTTGAAACGCATATCAATGACCTTACATAACTTAAATGGAGAGATACTTTATCACGTCATACCAGAAAACAATAACGCTAACTTCGGTAATAGAGTGTTGCAATATGACTTATACCTTAACAATAGAAAAAAGGTTGCAGATGAAATAATAAAAGCTAAGAAGCAAAAATATCAAGAAATACTTAGAAAACATAAGCTACCATTACTTACAAGCGATATAGAATCGGTTTTTTCAAACGAATATTTTGCGAGATTCCAAGACTTGATAACGAGCTATGGCTATGCTTATTCTGGTAGGAAAGGCTTTTATCTCGCATCTAATCAAAAAGCGACTAATATTATCAACGCCGTTCTAAATTTCTATTATGGCTTAATCGAACATCGCCTTCTTACTCAAATTCAATATTACGGCTATGATTACCAAGCTTCTTTTTTGCACGAACCTAATTATAACAAGCTTTCACTCACTTACGATTTAATTGAGTTTCTACGTGGAAATATAGACAATATAGTTATAGAAATGGCTAAAGAGAAAAGAATAAAACAAACAGATTTTGAGCTAACAAAAAACGGCTATTATTTGATTCGGGAAGATAAAATAAATAAATACTTGAAGCCAATAGCACCCATAGAGAATGAGACAAAGGAAGTTTTAAATGAATTTACAGACATTTTAACTATAAGCCAATAAATATTGAATCCGACTCTATTATTTGCATCTCTAACGGCTTACTGTTTGCGGTTTAATAGGCACGATTCTGTCTTTGAACTGGGATTAGTATTGACTGACTTTTATTTTAATGATTATTATTGACTGACTTTTATTTTAATGAGTGAATAAATCGCCCAAAACGTGGGATAAATACTACACACCTGCACATTTTTTCCTCTACTACCAGCCCGGTTACGTCAGAAATTTTTGTTATTGAGGCTGCATCAATCTTCGCTGTTGTAAACGTCGTTGCGACATATATAGGTTTTAAATATATAGATAAGGTTGGAAGAAGAAAACTAGCACTGATCGGTTACGGTGGAATGGCTTTATTTGGATTCATTGGCGCGATACTCAAGTTCGCAGGACAGGACGTGGGAATGCTAGTGGCTATTTCTATATTCATAGTATTCTTTGCATTTGGAGTTGGCGGTACTGGATGGATTATACAGGGCGAATATTTTCCAACAGAATACAGAGGGACACTTGCATCCCTTATAGCATTCATTGACTGGATTTCTAATTTTGCGATAATAGAGATCTTCCCTTATATGGACAGTTCTATTCATATCGCCGGGTCCCTTGTCGTATTTGCAGTGCTTTCAGTCACGGCCGTGGTAATATTTTATAAAATAATGCCGGTGACAAAGGGTAAATCTGTTGATGAGATAACGAAGTTGTTTGATTCAATTGCGGATAAAAAGAATACTCTCGGCAAATAAGACACATTCCTATATGTTTGTGATAACAATGCTTGGACCTGATTGCAGTAACTGACATCAGGTGGTCAAAGTGACTTTGTTATTCTGATCCACCATCTTGCCAGATTACAAGACCCAGCTTTTACAGCAGAACTTATTCCTTAAGTCCTACAATTCACAGCTATGAGATGTTCGGACTTCCATTTGAAATGAATACTTAAAAGTTCAAAATGACTGTTTCATTTTGAAGTTGGATCCGAGATCATGGTTGAGAGCCGCCAATAAATAAACGCAATAGATACCAGAACGAAGAGCAGTACCAATATGAGGTATAGAACGTCAAACTTGATTATAGCTGTACCATAAACCATGCTGGCAACCCCAAATGCGTAATATACCCATACAAAAGCCGTTACTACCTTTACCTGCGAGATGAAGGCATGCATCAGATACGAAATCAAGGCAAAAAGAACCGAAATCAATCCTATAACAACAAATGCTTCTTCTTTGTTCCCGATGTCAATATAGGAAAGATAGAACAGGAGTATCGAGATTATGACTACGATTAGGGCAGCCATAATTCCAGTGACCTTTCTGGGCGATGCCATGACGAAGGAATACAATCTATTCTATATATTTGCCTACCGGGTTTAGCAATAAACTAAGTCCAGTGATTTATGCTCTATTGCGACTCGCAGGCGACTTTTATCAGCCTCACTTACTCGTCCTGACAATGAAGCTTAAATTTGGTTATGTTCTTCTTCATTGCACAAGATGTGAATAAGTTGAAGTTACAGATTTAACCCTCTTGCCACTATTAACTTTCTGGTACAGGGGTTATCTTTGATAATATCTTGCGGCCGTATTTCGACCATACAGTGGCTGCAATGACAGCGGCGATAATCGAAATACAAAACCATGCTATCAGGTCAAGGAATAAGCCTAGCCAGCTGAACCCGAACACCAAATAATGAGATGTAAATAGAGCACCTCTGGGGACTTGTGCCCGATAATAGTCATAGTAGAGGAATGGATAACCATAATAAATAAACGGGCCACTCGAACTTACAGAGGATCCCTGGATTCCACCAGACATCAAAGTGGACAAAAATGCCGCAATTAGAGGTATCACGTACAATTGGCGATGCCCGTGTTCCTTTCTAAATACAATGAAAAAAATAAACGGAACGAGGAACCACAGCACTATGTACATAACTGCTAAGTTATCAAAGCCTGCAGAAAAGAGCTTAGCTGAGTAGAAAGTATAAGTTAAGCCGAAAATTAGGGTCACTAAAATAGCAGTAATATAGTAGCGGTGAACGATAGAATTTGCGCTTATGAGTTCATAAAACTTCGGGGCATTTCCTCGAGATCCTATGAGTTCACGAGATGGTTTTGCAAGTTTTCTGTAAGTCTGTTCTGCAATACCAATAACAAGATAGACACCATCCAAATGCAATCCAGCGTTTCCATTTATGATCTGGGCAACTGTCTCTTTATTTCTCACGTTGGAGAAATCTATGTAATCTTCTGTTATGATACGTATTTTTGGCTCTCCTGAATCATTCCTTTGCAGTGCTTTTTCAAGATTTGGAGCAAGTTCCGGCCTCAAACCCAGAGAATTTAGTTGCTTGCAGGACTCAAAAAGTATTGCATTAATCTCATCAAGCGCATAGGACTTTACCAGGTAGTAACCCCGATTTCCACGGGACATCAGGGAACGGATGTCCGCAACAACCGCATCCTGTTTCACTACGCCCTTAGTGTTTCTTGTAGCCCTGCTTTCCTGATTTCCGAAGTAGGCTTTCGATTCGGCGTCGAATTCATCTGGTACTGGGTCAGGATCAGGCATCAGCATATGAATTATGTATTAGTATATATTAGTGACACAGCCATTCACAGAGTAGATAAGCCGTTCTAGGACAGCTCTTTCCGGGCTTTGCCTGCCTGTGTTAAAACCTCTTCCTCTTGGATCTTTTTAAGGCAAATTTGGATCCAAAAACATGAGCATATACCGCTAAAAGGCCTGTGTGGATTTCTCAACGAAAGAGGTGAGCTTTATAATTCCAATATTTCATTTTCACAACGAGTTTCCTGTGCTATCTACAATAAGGCATGACGAGATGCCTTGAAGGCAATGCCCCTTTAAAGGAAATAATGAAAGCAGTTTTTTAATATCATTCAACAGCGGGTTTTATCAAAAATCAAGTAAATTGTTAAATAAAATGATTACGCTGTCGTCTTATGGAGATATTCAAAAAGAACATGGTTTTACAAACCTCCAAAGACGTTAACAGCTTAACTTCGGCTTTTGAGCAATACCTTAGAGATTCGGGATGGAAGACGCAGAGCAGGGTCGAAAGTGACCAGGCAGTTTTGCAGGCAACCAAGGCAGGCTTCTTAAGAGACATCATTGCGGCGGATAGGGCCCTCACCTTTTTGCTTAAAGAAAATGCAGGCAACATAGAAGTGCATGTGGGTGTTGGAAGGCTTGGAGAAAACCTGGCCATTACTGCTATTGAATTCCTGCTTCTTTCAGATATATTCATTGCCGTCGACGTGCCCGAAATGCTTTGGACGAAGCATGTTGAGACAGAGCTTCTCGGTCAACTAAGGTCTTTAGCACTGTAACTTAACCTAATTTGCACTTTTAGAAAATTGTCACAATCCCGGCATTTGAGTTGATACATGGATTTTTTTGTCTCCTCTTTTATCATTATAATTGTCATCGAGGTCCCACGGTATTTGGTTTAAAGAATTTTCACCAGCGTTTACCAAAATCAAAAATTCCATAATAGAAGACGGCGGTTGCAGGTTCAATACCTGTTGCACAATAAATTTATCAGGTCAGTCGCCTTTCAATGTGATGGAAGATTTCAGTGCCATAAAAGAGGTACTCGAAAGATGGAAGGTTTCCGGTGAGCTCGAGTTACGTAAACTCACTGGGCTTAACCTAAACACCTGGAGGGACTATTTTAAGGAAGAAATCACGGAGATTGACAGTCTTCTAGACAGTGCAGCAGAAGATGCGCATGAGCGACTTACAACATTGCTTTCCTTTGCAGTTGTTGTCGCAAGGGTGAGGCCATTCGTAGCCGCCCCCCTTCTTAGGTACTTTTCAGATATCAAAGAACTGCTTCACAAATTGGCAGTGAATCTTGGCATCAATGATACAGACGTTACAATCGGATTCCCATTCACTATTGAAATAACATTTAATATTCCGGTGTCAAAGCCTTCGAAATGATAATTGCAGACAATTCAGAGATAACTCAGACTTTGTTTTGAATCATGTGCACTTCAAAGCTATCCAGGATTCTCTCAATTAGCACTTCCTGAACTCCGCCTTCAAACTCTTTTTGCTCAATCTTCTGAGCCCATTTTCCCTGATCTGATACAAGTTCACTCATTCAAACCACAACCCACAAAGCAAGTAAGGATCTATTGATGTCAGAACGCTTTGAATGCAATTCCGATTCATCAACAGTCCTCCAGTGCTCATGGTTTCAATCAGACAAATATTGCAGGCGGAATATATTTTTCCCTTCAATTTAAAAATGAGCAAATGGCTCAAGATACGGCTTCCAGAGATAATCCTTCTTAATTTTTCCCTTTCAAACAGAATGACAGACTAAAGCACAATAGTTGAAAAGCCGATTATATGGTGATGTTTATTCTTAGTATTGTAATATGTGTAATCATGGATGGTGCCCAGCAGGTAAAGATTTGCCCAAAATGCGGTTCCGTTTATATCAACTGGATAGCAGGAGGACTAATTGGCGCCGTCTATAAGTGTGATGACTGCAATTATGTTGGGCCATTCATACTTGAAGTGAAGGCCAGAGACCTTGAGAAGTTCAGGAAAGAGCTCAAAAAATCTTCATCGGATCCGGAAGACGCGAATAAATTTGATTGATATCCAAGTCTTGAAGGAAATTATTTGACGTCGCTCTTTTCATGTTTTATCTTTCTTATCTCCCTGTTATAGGCGTCAGCAATTTCATAAAGTCCGCAGGTGCCCACGACCCTACCTTTGTCATCTGTCACAACGACTTTTCCTAGAGGGCTCCTGCTTAACAGGTCAAAGACCTGGTGTGCATTTGCCGAGGTTGTTACTTTAGGTGGATTTGGATTAAGCACTTCCCATACCTTGATCTTGGAAAGGTCTTTGTTCATGTCAATATCCTCGATCGAAAGCAAGCCGACCAGCTTTCCGTCTTTCTGAACCACAACGCCCTTTGTCTTTGTTTCCCGTATCTTGGATACCGCCTCCAGCACATTTGTTTCTGGAGAGACGTATGGATAGTCAGTGTTGACAGCAGAAAGAACGCTGACTGCGTCAAGAACTGGCTTTTCGTATTCTGTTGCGTGAGCGGGGGATGCGGCCCTGTTATCAACCTGCTTGCTGTAAATTGAATACTTGTCTCCGCATATGAAGTAGGCAACAAGCGTAGTGAGCATGAGAGGGAAAAAGAGGGAATACCCGCCTGTCATTTCCGTTCCCATTATGATTATTGAGATCGGAGCCTTGGAAACACTGCCAAAAAATGAGATCATCCCCACTACGGTGAGGTCAATGACATTCACCGTGGGAAAGAAAGGGGCGAATACACCATAAATGGCAGCGCCCAGGAATCCCCCAATAACCATTCCCGGCGCAAATACTCCTCCAGACCCGCCTGATCCTATCGTAAAGGATGTTGCAACTATCTTGGAAACCACAATAACCAGAAGCATCCAGAATGGTAAAGCAAGTTCTCCGTAGAAGATAAGCTGGATCCACCCGTATCCAAGACCAAGAACCTCGGGAATAAAGATAGCTATTATTCCAACAATTAGGCCGCCTATGGCCGGCCTGAAATACCTGGAAATCCGCTTCATTTTCGCAAATAGCTTCTGCATGCCGTAAAAAAAGACTACGTAGAACTTTCCTACAAGTCCCGCAACAATTCCCAGGACCAAATATAAAAGAAGGGACTCAGGTGAATGAAAACCGGTTATTCCACCGGTTGGAATCAGGAATAGACTGTTCCTGTAGCCAAGTGTTGCTCCGAATATCAGGTAACCCACGAATGAAGCTATAATAGAGGGAATCAATGCCTCAACTTCAAAGTCCTTCCTGTAAAGGATCTCAGTGGAGAGAATTGCGCCTCCGAGAGGCGCAAGAAATATGCTACCTATTCCCGCCCCAATGCCTGCCGCCATTGCAATCCTTCGATCATGATCGTCCATGCCGAATACATCGGCGATGAAAGATCCGAAGCCGGCGGCAATCTGTGCCGTGGGTCCCTCCCTGCCTGCACTCCCTCCAGAGCCTATTGTTATTGCCGAAGCAACTGTCTTGACGACGGGAATACGCCTTCTGATCCTGCCTTCCTTATTGTGGAAGGCATCAATCGCCGCATCTGTTCCATGTCCTTCAGCTTCAGGGGCGAACCTGTACACTATAAAGCCGGCCAGGAGTCCTCCAAGTACTGTAGAAACCGGGATCAGAAGCCTTTGCATTAATGTAAGGCTTAACACATAGGTTGTCGGGCCATATGTTTTGGGAACCGCAAAACCTGAGATCCCTATGAGCATCAGGCCGTTGAAGACATTGATCAGCGTGTACAGGATGATGGCACCTATACCGGCTATGACTCCAATGAGACTGCCTATGAAAACCCACTTGCCCACGTAGGCTGCATTGATTTTTGCCTTTAGTGAAGTAATGGCAGAACCTACGTGGGATTCCATTTTGTGAGTATATCAAACTTAATAATAACACTTGAGTCAAGTCGAAAAATGTTCACCGGTATCAGAAAAACCAAGAAAGAAATTTTCGCTCTCAGTTACAGGATCTTCTGCAAGCTTCATTCCAGGTATTTCCTTCCTGAAATAGGAGGCGCGCTTGTCCAGTATAATCGCTATACCTATATCCGAAGAGCTCCTGATCAGCCTGCCTATTTCCTGCCTGATCTTTACAGATGTTGGGTACTTCACAGAATATTCCCATCCTTTGCCGTTCCTAGCTTCATAATAGTCATGCAGTGCCCGGTTTTTTGCATCAGGCCGAGGGTAGGGGATGCCTGCCACTATTACTACCTCCAGCTGATTTCCGGGAAAATTAAGTCCCTCGGATAGCCTGCCTCCGGAAACGGCCAACAGAGGCCTCCTGGTCTTTCGGAATTTTCCCACAAGGGCAAAAACGTCAGCCTGGGAAAGCTCTCTTTCTTCCATCAGGACCGGAAATGAAAAGCCACCGCCGAATACCTTCTTCATTGCACTGTAAGATGGAAAAAAGACAATCGTTCCCCTGTTTGTTCTGGAGATAATACCTTCTATAAGATCATGCATTTTCGATGCTTCGTCCTCGTTGAAAGCATCAAATTTTGTCGTAACTCCGTTGAAGTAGATCACCTTTCTTCGCTCTGCTGGAAATATTTCGCTTATCCTCTTGTACGGAATTCCGCTGAATCCTATAAGATCCAGGTAGACGCTAATCGGAGAGAGCGTTCCGGACATGTGAATGGTCTTAGATTGCAGCAGCGGTGCCAGAAGCTGCGATGGATCAAGGCAGAATGCGGACACAGAGCCTTCTCCATCCCTGGAAAGAATGGCCACATATGTGCTCTCGTTTATCATTTCCCACTTCATCAGTGCAATCGCAACACTCATTACACTGGATCTGGGTACTTTCCCCTCTCTTTCCCTCTTTTCTGCAATGGATTCGCCAAAAAGTTCCATGTAGTTGACAAGATCGTGGAATAGCTGGGAGGAAATCCTGTTCTGCACCATGATCGTCTCCAAAAGGTCATGAAAGCTTATCCTCACCTCGTCGCTTTCCCCAATCTTTTCGTTAACCAGGGAAATGATGGCTGATCTTGTCATTTCGAGAACATCTGACGACTTGTATTTCTGGTAGAGCAGGAAGTCACCCTGGTCACGTGCCTCTTTCTCTGCATAGTTGATCTGCCTGATCGATATGTCAAAAGAGGACATATCCCTGGCAAGGTCGGGTAAATTATGCGCCTCATCCAGTATCAGGACGAGATCATCACGTGAAACCCCCCAGTGTTGCAGGAATCTTTCACCAATAGCTGGGTTGAGGAAACTCGCATATGGAGCAAGGACCACGTCCGCTTCTGGAAGTGCCCTCTTCAGTGATTCGTATGGACAGATTACGTTGTCGGATCCGTATTCAAGGAACTCTTCAGCAAATGGAATCGTGGAAAATATGTAGTTCTTTGTCTCCTCGGACCAGACATCGTAGTTATAATACTTGCATGCATCGGTATCACCCTCGAGCACCTTCTTTTTCCGCAATCTGCAGAATCTTGAAAGGGATTCCGAGCTGAATTCCTGGTGGCCTTCGACCTCACGGTACAGCAGGCAGAGATTGTGACGGCCCTGCATCGGCATGGCATGTATTTTCAGGCCGGTCGCTATCCGCCTTAACTCCCTTATTACCTGTTCCTGCTGGGAGTTTGTGCGGGTAAGATACAATATCTTTTTTCCGTTTTCAGTAGCATATTTCAGGGCGCCATGGAGACCCATTAGTGTTTTCCCGGATCCTGTTGGGGATTCAATTGCAACCCCAATGTTATTCTTCAGGGATTCAGTGATAAAAGAGATTATTTCACCCTGGTAGCTCCTCAGCTCAAAATTGTTTTCCAATATTCCCGCTCGATCATTTTTAACAGATAGTTATATTTTCGCTATCCCTGCCTTATATCAAATGAGGTTTGCATGGAAGCCGGATAAAATAGAAGCGCAATGAGTTGTATATCACCACTCATCTTTTTATATTAAAATAAAATGAGCCAAATGAAGTTTAGAAATGCTGATCCTGATTGAAAACGTGTTCAGGGACAGTCCGTCCCGGAGGAAGATCGTGGAGGGTCTTTTCAACATGGGGATCTCGGTACGCGCAGGCAGGTTTTGGATAGGTTCTATAGAGATTCCTACCACAGAGATTGCCAAGGCTTTCAATGTAAACAGGAGAACAGTGTACGAAACAATCAGGCAGATAGAGTCAAATCATGTCATGGCCAAAATTATGGCAAGTGTTTTCTCAGAGGTGGATTGCACCCAGATTGCTCCTCTGATAGGTAACGAGGTCATTGAGATAGACGTCGCCACTGGCCTATTCCAGAAGGTTTTTACAGAATTCAGCAATTTCATCTGCAGTAAATCCATCAGTGTAACAGAAATGCTTTCGAAGACTGACGGAAAGAGGAAGAGTTTCATCAGGATCATAGTCCGCAACCCATTGCAGGACCAGGAAATAGAAGAACTTGCGAACATCAAGGGAGTGCTTAAGATACGTGTTACGAGGCCCGATCTCGACTCTCCCAGCTATCTTTGCAAGGTCTGTGAGGTCATAGTCTGCCCGAACAAGGTTTCAAGTCCACTGCAACAGGTGTCGCCGGAAACAGTAAGAATCTGATAATGTTTATATACTGCGATTAATACATAGAGTCGTGGAAGATTTTAGAAGGTTCCTTTTAAAGGAATTGATGGTTCAGTTGCGGAACAGGGGTCTTGAATTCGCAGAACCTGATCTGGATGGAGTTTCCACGTTTGACATCGCTGCCAGGAGAGGCGATGAGAAATACCTCATCAAGATCCTTTATAATATAGATACAATGCGAGAAGAAGGCGCTCGGGACCTGATGAGCGTTTCAAGGATCCTTGGATGCATCGCAATAGTTATAGGAAACAGGGCAAGCAATGGAACGCTTGAGGATGGGATCATCTACTTCAGGCATGAAGTACCCATAATGACGTATGAAACATACATTGCATACCTTGACGGCGAAAGCCCTTACATATTTTCTGCGCACGGAGGATATTATGTTTCTATAAACGGTGAATCCCTGAGAAAGATAAGGGAGGAGCACCGATATTCCATAGGTTACGTTTCCAGCACAATCGGTGTTTCAAGAAGAAGCATTTCCCTTTACGAGTCTGGTTCGGCTGCGACACTTGATGTATTCAACAGGCTGCAGCATATTTTCGCTGTTGATCTTAAGAAGAGGATCAACCTGATGAAGCACCTCGAAGAGACTCCCGTTGACGAGAATCAGGATCTTTTCGTCAATGAGTTCTATAGCGCAGTTCTAAAGCTTATGAAATCAATTGGGTTCAGTATGTACCCGTTCCGTAAGACGCCGTTTGATGCCATGGCAACCGACGTTGCTGCGGATCAAATAATTATGGGGCTGGCAGACGAGCTTAATAATTACAGGAAAGCCAGGGCGATTGCGAGCTTATCCGAGCTTTTCGAGAATTATGCAATGGTAGTGACTAGGTCAAGCACGGAGAAGAAAAGCATTGCAGGCGTACCGGTCGTTAACAAGAATGACATAGTCAATGCAGGCGACAAGGATACCCTTGTTGATCTATTACGAAAAAAAGCGGATAACCGATGATTGATGAAATCCACTTGCCAAACGGCTCCGAAATACTTGTTTTTGGTGGAGTGAAAGGACTCATAAGTGAAGGAGAGAAACTAGAAAAGGAACTTCAGGCCTTCCGGCCCGAACTGATACTTGTCTCGATACCTGAGGAGTCAATAGAAGCGCTTGAGAAATTCATGGAAGAACCGTATGAGATCACGCTTTCTGATTATGAACTGATCTACGGGACGGTGCTATCCGAATATGGAGAGGTCATGGTTCCCCCGCCAATTTACATGGAGCCAATAAAATATGCCAGGCATTTCACTGTTGGCATACATGGCATAGATATGGAAGAGGAGGAATATTCCCAAGTTTACACGGAAAATGTGCATGCCTTTGATCTTGTCCGCCACTCCGTCAGGAAGAGACTGATAATGAGGCATTCATTCAAGTCAGAGACACCCGAGGATTTTGTAGAGGAGTGGAACCTCCTGATAAACAAGGTTAAGGGTCTCTCCAGGGTTGATGAGGAGCGATTAGTGTCAATTGAGAAGAACGCTGTTGCATACATATCAGAAAATAACGAAAAAAAGCGGATTGCCATCGTTCTTGACTATGAGTTCTACAAGAGCTTCGTTGCATACATGAAGGAACACTTTTCAGCCGATCAACCGCCGGAAGCCCTTGAATAGGATATATACTTCCGAGCTTGTTCCTCTCGAAGCTTTCGGCTTCATAATTTTAGAGGATTCAAAGAATCTCTCCCATTTTCTCTTGAATCCCTGGGTCATGTCTCCCTGAAACTGCTTTACCAGGGCATTGCCATTCTCAGAAAGGAAAGACTGGCAGAGCTGCATCACCCTCTCACAGATCATGTAAGAGGCTGAGTGGTCTAGATCGTGATGCCCGGTCGTCCTGGACATCGCGTCTGAAATAACAGCCTGAAAAAATTTTCTGCCAGAGTCTGCAAGAAATGCACTGATTTCATTCTCGACCTCAGGGCGCGTGATGTTTGCTCTGATAAAATGAACGCCCTGGATCTCTTCCATTCTCGCCATGTCGATTGCAAGAATTGGCCCTCTCGTTATGCCCACAACAACTTCAGACCAGCCGCCCGGCGAGGATCCTATCTCAAGGACAGCGTCGTCACTCTTGATTATGCCGTAATCCTTCTGGATCTGTTCCAGCTTGAAGGCGGCCCTGCTCCTAAAATTCTTCTGTTTTGCCCTGAAGTAGTAGGAGTCCCTTCTGTCCGTATCTACTCCCCAATATGCTTTCTGTAGTCCGCTGGACTCAGCAGGTCAGAAGGGGGCGTGTTGACCTTCATCTTTACCATCCAGTTTGTGTATGAATCCTTGTTCAATAGTTCCGGTGCATCCACGAGCTTCTTGTTCGTCTCAGTTACCTCGCCGTCAACCGGAGAAAATACATCCTCGGCAGACTTCACAGACTCCACGGTTAGTAGAACGGAACCTTTCTTCTTAGTCTCCCCGACCTTCGGGAAATCCACGAATACAATATCGGTCAATTGGTGCTGCGCATAGTCGGTGATACCTACGGTGGCCACGTTGCCGTTAATAGATACCCATTCATGTGTTTTTGTATACTTGAGGTTTTCAGGGACGTTGGACATAGACTGAAATTGATTCTGGTTATATAAATTGAGCATATTAAGCCAGACATGAGATGCTTTATTGGGATGCACGTGCCAGAACCTGTGGAAATTTTGAATCTGCTAGCCGGTATTGATTCCAGAAAGTTTCGTGCAACAGACATGAAGAATATCCACCTCACGCTATTTTTCCTCGGGGAGATCGATGAAGAACGCGCCGGAGAGATCTGTGCTTTTTTGAAAGGAAACGTGTTCGAAGATCTTGTTGTGAAACCCTCGAGAATCATCGGTCTTCCATCAGCAAAACATGCTAGAATAGTCGCCCTGGTTATAGATAACATGAAACTGACGGAATACCATGACAGGATCTGTTCATCGCTTAACCTTCATGAGGATAGAGAGTTCATTCCACACATTACAATAGCCAGGGCGAAATACCCGGTAAATATTGAAGAGTGGATAAGATCAACAGGCGATCCTGTACAGACAATCCAGCTGGAAAAACCTGCGCTTTACAAAAGTACCCTTACGCAGCTTGGACCAGTTCACGAAAAGATCTGCCAATCTAGTTGATGTAGTTGGTTTTATCGTGCTCGTCCAGTTTTTCCTTGACTTTAAGGAGATCTTCGTTATCAAATTCTATTGAAAAAACTCCGCCAACAGGAATCATACGGAGGAAAGACTTTTCCTTCTCCTTAACCCTGAAGACTATCGCCCCTTCTTCCCCTAGAACCGTATATCCAACGAATTCACCTTCCGTTGTAATCGGATTGTCATCTCCACTTGCCGATAATACCCTGTATTTTCCACCTTTCTTGATCTCAATCATGTCCATTCGTATTCCCAACCCTTTCAGAATCTTTGAAATTTCAGTCAACCTGTAACGCCGAATGATGCTCTACTATCTAAAAATATTTTGCAATTTATCCTTAGATCGATTAATGTGCGAAGTGACAATCAACTCTTCTGTATCAGCCTGGAAATGTGCTCGACAGTCTTCCTGTAGTTATCCATGGCCATCTTCATGTTGACTTCCACCCAGCTCCATGCCCTGATCAGGTCCCCTGATCTGAGCCGGTATCTCTTTGTCTTCCCATCCTGTGACTCTTCCAGGAGATCCATTGCCTTCAGCTTGTTCAGGTGCCTGTATAGCGTGGTTCGGCTTGTTTTCAGATATGACATCAACTCGTCGCCTGTCCAGAACCTGTCGGAATTCATGAGAAAGCACTCCTTGAACAGCCTGAAATATATGGATTGAGAGATCTGGCTATAATCTGTATCGGGCCTCAGCCGCGGTATGTACCCTATGTCTGAAAGAAAATACGCGATTGTCCTGTCAAGATCCGCATCGAGAACCCTGGTTGGCGAAGAAACCATTGTCATCTTAAACATTGTCACTTCATCGTAAGGTTGGAAATGAATATAAATTATTATCCAGTTTGGGCATATTCTTCCATGAAGAAGAACTGGTCGTCGATCAGGATCGGTAAGGTATTGGTGAAACAGGGAACACCTGCCATTATAACGTCGTATCGAGCCAGCACCTCGGCATCTTTGCTGAAAGCCCTCCGAACAAAAGGAAGAAAGAGTGACATCATAGAGATAAGGTATGATCTATTTTTGGAAAGGTCCGAAAAGGATCTTCAAAGCTTGCTTTCAGGACTGTCTCTAATGCAGCAGTCCTATATATTCACATACAGGACAGATATTGCGGAAGAGGCGCAAACGTATTATGGAATCGCGACAGACAGTGGCGCCCCGGCAATAGACGTGGATATTCGTCTTCCTGATGTTTCGTCAGGAAAAAGCCTGAGGTTCTCCTCATATCATGGGGAACATTCTTCTGTATCCATAGATCTATTGAGACGACTGCTATCTGCGAGACCAGATGTTATAAAACTGGGCATCTCTTATAACAGCAGGGAGGATCTGCTTTCTGACATTAATATCATAGAGGAAGAGTACAATGGCATCGATCGCCCGCTTTGCTTTTCCCCCATGGGAAATGGCAGTTTCATGCGTGCTGTAGCAGCATATTTTGTTTCAGACTTCGTCTACGCTGCCGGTTCCGGAAAAACCGCTCCAGGACAGCCTACCGCCGAGCAATACAGGTCAATTTTCCGCCTATATTAGCTGCTGGTAGATACCGAATATTCCATGGCTTATGAATCCAATACCTATAGCAGCTAGCAGAAGCCCCATGATTCTGGATATAACGAGCGATCCGGTTTTTCCAAGTCGCTTGAAAAGAATTGTGGAAAATCTAAGTATAACGAATGCTGTAAATAGTGTAAGCAAAACAGCTAAGAGTACCAGGATCTTGTCTCCTAGGCCATTCGATGTCAGGTTGAAGTAGATCATTGTCGTTGTAATAGTTCCCGGACCCGCGAGAAGAGGCATACCGAGTGGCACGACCCCCACTGCTTCCCGGGAAATGCTGTCTTCCTCCTCTGCCGAGGTCATCTTGGTATTGGATGTCTTTCCCTGAAGCATATCGAATGCGACCTTGAATAGCAGTATGCCACCGGCTACCTCAAAATCTGAAAGGTTGATACCCAGAACGCTGAAAATGTAAATACCGATGAACATAAAGGCCACCACAACACCACCTGCGATCGTAATGCTCCTTTCAACAACCCTGTTTCTCTCCTTCTGGGTATAATTTTCCGTCAGCGCCATTAGTGTAGGTATGGCACCAATCGGGTTCAACACAGAAAACACGGCGATGAACACAGTAACGAAGAATAGTATTGACAGCAATTTTACTCTTGCATATATTGAATGGTTATTTCATTTTTCCTCTTTCTTCTTTGCAGAAAGGGATCAATATTCTCCATGATAGAAAGAAGAAAGCGACACCATGACCCTGAAAAGTTTGTATGCATTGATCATGTCGCTGCCCTCTATGTCGACAGTATATGCATCTTTCCGCAAAATACCTGGAAGAAGCATGCAGTTGTCAGCCATTCCTGAATTCTGGAATTCCACCGATATCTTTACAGGTTCTCTGACCGTGTACATGGATCCATGGCGTTTTACAGCACTTTCGGCTGAGGATCTGAGAAGATCCAGCGCGTCCTCGGACGAGAGCGAGTTGGCTGAATATCTTGAAAGACCGTTTTTCAGCACTGCAAATTCGCAATCAGTCAGGATCTCCCGGGCCTCGTTAACGGCTGCCATATCGCCTGCAACCAACCCAGTCCTTACTCCTAGTTTCCCGGCGACGGCAGCACTCAAGCCTATTTCCCCGGTTTCTTTCCCGTTTACCCATAACCTGTGAACGATTGGGGAATAGGTGTGATCCAGGACTCCATTGAGCGTCCCTGCATGACTGTGATATCCTATCATGAATAGCATATCGGCATCTCGTGCGCCCTCAACCATGCTAAGTTCCTTTGGCCACCCTGAGATTAGCCTTACTTTTCGTATTATTCTTGTAGCCGGTATGTTCCGGTTGCCGTCATGTGAATCGACCACGGTAACGGAAGCTGCGCCGCCCTTAATTGCTCCTTCAGCCACTGCATTGATTGAATCAACCATTGCGTCACGTCCCTCATTATAAAGGGCAAGTTCAGGCAGCACCTGTGTACCGAACGTTATTCCCTGCAAGCCTTCTGCATCAACCGAGATCAGAACCTTCATGATACGAGGAAGGTGTTCCGGTGATATCTATTTTCCACCTTTCTTTTCCAGGAAGGTGAAAATAGGGTAGCGACTATCTTTTACAACTTCATAAAAGATTGAATAAATGATAAATAGTGATTTACAATCCTGCGGCATGCCCAGCAGAGGATTTCTGAGGCGCCTACTTGTTTTGGGCGAAAGACAGGCACTTCAGGACCTTAAGGTCTATACCGATCTGGCCCAGAAGGCAACTGACATACTTTCCAGCCAGTTATTGCAACCTTCCACCGAACAGGAATATTCTGTGGACAAGATAAGGACAATAGAAAAACAGGGCGATGACCTCACCATGTCGCTTAAGTCGGACATAACACAGGGCGCGATAAATTCAACATTGCTGGGTCATCTGCTTAACCTTGTAGAGACATGTGATGACATCCTGGACAAGACACTATACCTATCCAGGGAGATATACAGGATGTCCCATTTCCTTCGTTTGAACCCGGAGCTTGCAGGTTATGTCAAGGATGAGGCATACACGAAGTTTTCAACGATGCTTGAATACAACAAGAAAGCGCTCACGAACCTTCAGAACATGCTCAATGCCAATGATCTGGAGCATCTGAAGTCTGAGAGAAAGTCGATTGAATCCCTCGAGGAGGTCGTGGATGACATCAAGGATGATCTTATAGACCAGGTTTATGTTAATGCAAAGGGTTTGCATTACCTGGTTTTCACGCACGTTATGAACACGGTGCACAGGATAGATGATCTGCTTGATGACTGCGAGGATGCATCCGACCTCGTTATGACAATATCTAACTCAGTGAATCGCTGAATGGACATTTACTTCTATCTTTCAATCGGGCTGGAATTCCTCCTTGCCATGTTCGTTTCAGGTAACAACCTGTCTGCTGCGGTTGGTACCCTTGTTGGATCAAAGATTATTAGCAGGGCCGGAGGCGTAATGATAGGGGCCGCGGGTTTTGCTGCTGGATTCCTGATCCAGGGTAGATACATGAATTCAGTTGCACTTACACTTCTTCCTCACTCGACCTATCTTATAACTATTCTTTTTTCAATAGTGATTGTGATTTTTATTGTGGCTCAGCTCCTTAAGTCGCCGCTTTCTCTGTCCATGGCTCTTGTTGGCACTGCGGTAGGCATATCGCTTCGAATAGGATACGGCGTGAACACAGGATATCTGGGGCTTCTTCTTGGAATATGGATATTATCGCCGGTTGCGGCTATTGCTCTCTCTTACCTGGGAAATAAGTATTTCGGAAAGGTCCAGATGAACAAGACCTGGAATATGGCCAGCGCGCTGAAGATTCTTCTTCTATTAACTTCTGCATTTACCGCATATACGCTGGGAGCAAACACGATTGGGCTTCTGGGCGGATTCGCCGGCTTCACTGCTGCCTCGATCCTGTCTGTATTAGCAGGTATATTAGTAGGTTCAACATTCCTGAGCGCCGGTGTTCTCAAGAGGGTTGGCGAGGAGATGTATTCGATGAGATATTTTAATGCACTCATATCGCTAATTGTATCATCTTTCATGGTTGAAGGAGCTACCCTGTTCTCTTTCCCGTTGTCTAACACGCAAACCTTGACTTCCGGTGTTTTTGGCGCGGGACTTTCCTACAAATACAAGGCACTCTTTGTCAGACCTTTCATCATTGTGGTAATAACGTGGATTGTATCGCCACTTATTGGCATGTTCCTTGGCTTTTTGGTGTAGTCACATTAATATATGTATCATCCAATCCTGAATAATGGATCAGTCCGGTAATGGAAATTCGATAATATCGTCTGGTATTTTTAACCATAATGTCGGAAAGTATCTTTCAATACAGGAAAACTCAGTGAAGGATCGGGATGGATTCTGGTCAGAACACGCCAAAGTTATTGACTGGTATTCAACCTGGACAAAAGTACTTGACGATGGGGAGAAACCATTTTATAAATGGTTCAAGGACGGCAAGCTTAACGTTTCATACAATTGCGTCGACAGGCACCTGAAGAATCACAGGCGAAACAAGGCGGCTTATATATGGATTGGGGAAAACGGTGAAGAGAGGATAGTCACTTACCAGGGCCTTTACAGGAGAGTGAACGCATTTGCGAGAACCCTGCTTGATTCTGGGCTTGGAAAGGGTGATTGTATCACCATCTATATGCCAATGATTATAGAGACTGTGGTAGCCATGCTTGCCGCAGCACGCATCGGCGTGGTCTTCACTCTCGTCTTTTCAGGCTTTGGATCTGATTCCCTGGCGGAGAGGATAAGGGATTCTGGCTCAAAGTTGCTGATAACCGCAGACGGCGGCTTCAGGAATGGAAAGGTAGTAGACCTCAAGAAAATTGCTGACGAAGCTCTTGACAAGGCTCCTGATGTGGAAACAGTGATCGTTTACAAACGCACTGGTCATGACATAGACATGAAGGAAGGCAGGGATTTCTGGTGGGACAAGATTGTCAAGGACGATTATGTCGTTGTGGCGCCCGAAGTTATGGATTCCGCTGATCCTCTCTACATACTGTATACATCAGGAACAACAGGAAAGCCGAAAGGGATAGTTCACGGGAGCGGGGGGTATTCCGTCTGGGTTGCAAATACCCTGAAGTGGGCGTTTGACCCTGGAGAGGACGACAGATGGTGGTGTGCAGCTGACATTGGGTGGGTCACTGGGCATAGTTACATTGTTTTTGCACCATTGCTGCTTGGATTGACGTCGATTCTCTACGAGGGATCAATCCTGTACCCGGATCCTTCAAGAATGTGGCAGATAGTTGAGCGATACGGAGTAAATCAGCTGTACACGTCACCGACCGCTATCCGGTCGCTGATGAGGCATGGCAACCATTATCCTGATGCATATGACCTTTCCTCCCTGAAGGTGCTGGGCACTGTCGGAGAACCAATCAATCCTGCAGCTTGGGAGTGGTTCTACAAGGTCATAGGTAAAGGAAAGTGCCCAATAATAGACACATACTGGCAGACCGAAACTGGAGGTTTCATAATTTCGCCCAGCGTCAACCTTGGTCTTCCGAACCTGAAGCCTGGCTCTGCGACTTTTCCTATGCCCTCCGTGGAACCGCATGTTTTGAGCGAGGAGGGGTCGCGAACAAGAGACGGAGAAAAAGGTTTTCTGTGCGTAAAAGGTACATGGCCCGGGATGATGCTTACAATAAACAACGATCCTGCGAGATACAAGGAGGTCTATTTCTCCAAGTTCCCTGGATATTACTATTCAGGTGACTACGCTATACAGGATGAAGAGGGCTATTTCTGGCTGCTTGGTAGGGCAGATGAAGTCCTCAAGGTCTCAGGTCACAGGCTTGGCACCATCGAAATAGAGGACGCCCTCGTTTCTGTGGATGGGATAGCTGAGGCAGCGGTATTTGGGAAGCCTGATGCAGTCAAGGGGGATGCAATTGTTGCTTTCGTGGTCTTAAGGGAGGGGCACCATAGAAATCCTGATTTTGTTACACAGACGAAGAAGGTCATAAGGGAGTCGCTTGGCCCTATAACTGTGCCGGACGAGATTCACGTAGTGAATAACCTGCCGAAGACAAGAAGTGGCAAGATAATGAGGCGCGTCCTTAAAGCGATATACCTGAACCAAGTTCCTGGAGATGTCAGCACACTTGAGAGCGGTGCAACTGTCGACGAGATAAGGGAGGCCATGGAACTGTTCAGGAAGCAGAATAAGGATTTGCTTTAATCCAGTGCATTTGTGCTGACTCACCCCTATTTTTTACTTTTTTTTAATAGATGGGTTCACCCTACCCGGAAGAGGGTACATAATTTTTTTTCACCCAAAGGGCCTTTTCATAACCTTATGATTCAGGCTCATGGGATTTCAGTTTCGCTTCTTCACTGCACGGGCGAAGGAGCCAGACATTCCAAAGCTATCCGGCGAATTTATGCTTTTTTTCGATCTCCTCCTCTGTTACCAGAACAATTTTATCCAGTATAATTTTGAGTGCAATTATAGTCAGGATCCCAAGGACTACAACCACAATACCATAGAGGCCAATTCTACCT
>JAMCPG010000048.1:19137-49456 GCA_023379845.1 Thermoplasmatota archaeon | reverse complement strand
GCAGAACTAATATAAGAATCCGTGCATCGATAGTGCACAGAATTAACAAGGATCATTTCTTTCAAAAAGATAGTAAAATAGCGATTATTTGTACAAATTTAGAATAATTTAGGTGCGGAACTCAAGTTATAAATATTGCGTTCTATTTTATTCATAAAGTGATTATAATGCAATTTGATAATGTGCATCATAGGATTTCAAGGGATAAAGTGAGGTGGGCGTTTGCTGTTGCGGCTGTGTTCGTGGTTTTGTTTTTGTTCACAGGGATGACGAGTGTATCCGTCCAGCAGTCTGCCCAAAATTATACTAGCACTTCGGAGTTATCTGGAAAGTATGTAATGACTCCTTTTGGGTAACGCCTTAACTCTGATGTTATCACAATACCAAGTGGTAGCACTGTTCTTTCAAACGGCGAAGTTCTAGAGCCGAACGGTCTGTTGTTAAATGTTATGGGCGCTAGTTCTAACCAGCAAATGATAAGTCGTACTCAGCCAATTCCCGCAGGAAGTGGCTGGGTTGAATATGCTCAATACTACTATACTGGTAACTTATTTTACCCAGGTGCATTTGGATGTTTCTCTTCAAACTGGAAAGTACCAAATGCACCCTCGTGTTATAATGATCAAATTATATACCTATTCATCGGATTTGAACCTAACAATCTAAGTGGTATACTTCAGCCAGTTCTGCAGTACGGATATAATGGATATCAAGGTTGGCAGTTGGCATCATGGTACGTAGTTGGCAATAACGCCGTGCATACCCCCTTCTATGATATTCCCATAGGAACTACTATCGAAGGTTTAATGACTGGCACAAATTTTCATAATGCAGGGTATGGAGAATGGACATCGTCCTTTGTAGTTCCGGTCGCGCCTGGGTGTTTTTACAGTGTTGCTGTGCTAAGTTATCAATCTTATTCTGAATTAAGCGATTTAAAACTTAATTACGCTTACGTAACTCTTGAAGCATACAACTTTCGTGGAGATATTCTAACTAACCCGTCTTGTTTTCCATCAAGCTCCCCAACAGTATTCTCCGACTTGATTGAGAAAAATCAGCATGGCACCTCTTTGTCGCCAGGATGGACTACACACCAAAGTATAAGCGGCTCCCCCTTCTCAATAATTGTCAATAGTTATAATCAGATAACACTATACTATTGATTGTATGATCTGTTTGAACCTTTCCGGGAAAAGCGTTTATAACCCATTTCCTTTTGTGAGTAAATAGCGGACCAGTATGATCATTATAGAGGAACTCAAGAAGAAATATAATCGACAATCCAAGTTTGCAGTTGACGGGATCAGTTTCAGCGTCAATAATGGTGAGATTCTTGGGTTAGTCGGCCTGAACGGGGCAGGCAAGACCACAACAATAAATGTATCTTGCGGTGTAATCCTGCCTTCAGGCGGACGGATCCTCATTGACGATGTGGATATTGTAGCCGAGAAGTCAAAAGCCTCGAGAGAGATCGGTTGGGTTTCAGAATTCCCGAATTTCGAACCGAACACAAAAGCAATACACCTTATGCTGTATTTTAGCGGTTTCTATAAAATTCCTCGAAAAGAGGCTTTTATTAGATCAATGGATTTGCTGAGAACTGTCGGGTTGGAAGAAGATGCGTACAGACCAGCAAGTGCTTATTCACAGGGCATGAAGAAACGCCTGGCGCTTGCCTCTGCATTGATATCGGGTCCAAGGAACCTGCTGCTGGATGAGATACTCAATGGACTCGATCCAAGCGGCATCAACCTGATCAGGAAACTAATGCTGGAATGGAAGAAACAGGGTAAAGCCATCCTCTTGTCGACACACCTCCTGGGCATTCTGGAAAACCTTGCAGATCGTGTCGTCATAATGCATCATGGAAAGATCATTAAAACGCTTGCAAACGAGGAGATGAAATCTCTAGGTAGTACAGGAATAAGAATCCGTGTAGATCATGTGGACAAGTCTCTCGAAGTAATATTATCGAAATACGGGAATGTAAGAATAGACGGCCAAAATGTAACAATAACGAACATCTCGGACGAACAGGATATGGAAAACATATCGTCCGATATCTCAGCCAACGGATACCGCATCTCTCACCTTGATTTAGAGAAGACAAGCCTGGAAGATTATTTCCTGAACCTGATTGGTGAGGTACCTTGAGGCAGATATTACATGAGATCAGGAGAGCGCTTCTTGCAAAGACAACCATTCTGATAATAATAGTGATAATATTAATACCAGCCCTTGTAGTTGCCACGAGCATATCCTCCGTGAATTATGCGAACAGCGTGAAAGCGGAAGGATATGCAGAGGGGCAGAACCTTACTTTCACAATAAGCGTGTATGTATATTCTGGGACATACGGAACCCCAACCTTTGGCGAGACCGTTAATTTGAGCGTTGCAAACCATAATTACTTACTGACAACCGATGTAGCAGGTTATGCCAACGTAACACTGCAGTCTTATAACGCAAGCGAAATTGGCAATTCCTCTTATACCTACGACCAAGTCCCTGGAGATTCTTCAACATCCCTGCAGGGAAGAATAACAATATTGAAGCCTGAAGAAAACCCTTATTTCCTGATCTCGAGATCATTTTATGGCCAGAATGGTACATTGTATACATCGCGATATGGAATAAACCGGGTTCCGATAAATAATGAGCCGAGGATATATGGAATCTTGGTAACATACCAGCCATCAAATCTATCAAGTTTCCCCAACATTTCGATGTACTACATAACTGACAAATCTGGGATTCCGGTCGTCGAAGGAATTAGATATAACGTCTGCGAAAGTGGCATTACATACATAAATAATTTCTCAAGTCAGCAAGGGGGATACAACTACAACGAGAGCGAGATGAAATATTTCGGGACTTTCAAAAGCCATGAATCGATGGTAATCACACCCGTGAACCTGACAGTTAACACGAACACTTCAGATTACATATTCGAATTCTTTTCGAGCAACGGGACAGAAGTAGGCTGGATTGCACTGAATCTGACTCGCACAACATCGCCAGATGTTGTCAACTCTCTTTTCTTCACGAGCGAACTCCCAATGCTCAGCCTCTTTGTGCCGCTTCTGGCGATGCTTTCGGCTTTCTTTGTTTTTGGAAGGGATCGTGTAACAGGAGTGCTATCCACTGTCATAGTCAGGCCTATTTCCAGGCGTTCGGTCATACTTTCGAGATACTTGGCTTCGGTGGGAGCCGTATTCGTAGCTTCTTTGGCATCACTGGGATTAAGCTCGATTCTCTTCCATTACTTATTGGGGACATACATTCCGCTTAGTTCCATACTGCTCTCACTCTGGGCCTTGTCTGTAATGATATGCGGATTTTCCGGGTTGATATTTTTTGCATCTTCAATAATGAATTCAATAGGAAAGATAATTGCAACCGTGATGCTAGCATTCTTCTTCCTTGATTTTTTCTGGACTTTCTATGCATTACCCGCAATACCAATCTTTGTTTCAACCTATCTCCTGAACCAAAGTTATGGAACGCTTGAATACCTCAGAACACAGGCAATCCTTGATTACATTACGCCTTCAGGCTATACCAATTTGATAACATATTTGCAACAACACAACGTTTCCACATTTGTGCTAGCCTCATATCCAGTATCTGAAATTTATCTTACTCTTCCTTTAGTCTTAGCTGCTGGTCTCTTATGGATATTACTGCCGCTGCTGGCATCATTGATATCTTTTTCCAGACATGATTAATTATACCGGGGATAAAATCAAACCATTGAGGTTTTCCTAAAACCTTCACTTTAACTCTATATCTTTTACGTAATTCGTGACATCAGTCAATTTTACCTGAATAGCTGCGAAACTTGGTGTGTTTTTTCTATGTTTTCTTCTCTTATTTTCCAATAATTGCGATAGCTTACGCTATCCGGTCAAGAAATCTTGCCCTTACGAGGTTGTAGCACATAGCAGTGAAGTATGTCTTCACTCTCACTCTTTGCACCGTCGTCACCATTACATGGCCAAAGCGGAACATTCTCTTGAAGAATGCATATGGATGTTCCACTGCCGATCTGATCTTAGATATCCTGACATTCCTGTGAGAGGATCACCAAGTGTTTCAACTTCCTTGTAGAGCTCAGATAATCCGATGTTGGAATGGTTCATGAATATTGATCATGAGGTCATGAAAAAGGGTTTCGGTAGTAGTTTTTAGAAAACCTCTTCAATTCAAATTAAGCTTTTCTCATAAAATTTATGGATTTACCCTATTAAACGTCAAATTAATGTATAAAAAAAACGTTAAGCTTCCCTACATTTCATCAAGTAATGTTATTCCGAGCAGGTAGCTTGCATCTTTTAGAACATGCCTGTAGATGCTGACGATCTTTGCCCTTTTCACTTCATGCTCGCCGGATCCAACTACCCTGCAATTATTATAGAAGTCATTGAATGAACGTACAAGTTCGAGTACGTATGAAGCGATAGGATCCACCCTGAGGCCGTCCTTTGCAGCCTGAAGGGAGTATGGATAAAGGTACAGCTTCCTTATCAGTGAACTCTCATACTTATCAAACACAGTACTCATATTGCCATCTACCCTGGCTTCCTTCAGTATCTTCGTGGTCCTTGCGTATGAATACATGATATATGGCGCCGAATCACCTTCAAGATTAAGCGCCTCCGACCACTTGAAAACCAGCTCCTTACCCAGGCTGATCTTTGCAATCTGGAACCTGATAGCTGAAACTGCCACGGCGCTGGCAATTTTGTGCAGATCATCATCAGGCAGGTCGGGTCTCTTTGATTTTACTATCTCCAGAGCGTTCTGCTCAGCCTTCTCAATCAACTCATCCAGTGTCACGACATTTCCGGATCTTGTGGACATTTTGCCGCTGTCAAGGGAAATGAAGCTGTAAAATACAAACGATATCTTGGATCTCAGATTCACCATTTCCTGAAGGATTTCGTTGAGTGATTTTGCATAGTCCCGGTGATCTTCTCCGAGAACGTCAATAAGCCAGTCATAATTAAGCGACTTGAACTTATGGTAGGCCAGATCCCTGAGTGTATACAGGGAGGTTCCATCTGCACGGCGAAGGAATACCTTTGATCCATTACTGAGCTCTATGAACTGTGCATCATTCTCTGTTTTTATCCTTTCAGAAAGAGCGGAGAGAACATCATTCATCTCTTCACTCTTTAAAAATCCTGATTCCCAGACGTAATCGTCAATCTTGATCCCAATTCTGGCAAGCGATGAGATGATACCTTTCAGCATTACCGTGCATATTTCACGTACCTCCCTTACTACCGCTGGATCACCGGATTCATATTTCTTGATCAGCGCTTCAATTTCTTTTTCTTTTCCCTTATCCTCCTCAATTTCGCGGTACACATTCCTGTACCCCTCAAGAAGATGCGGGATATCGACAATTCTCTCCTTTGACTTCCTGTAACCAAGATAGAGTCCCATCACCTGCTTTCCGGTGTCATTGACGAAGTATTGAGTGGATACCCGATATCCGTAACGCTTAAGCACCCGGGACAGAGAATCACCGACTATGGAATTCCTTGACCTCCCAATGTGAATTGGGCCAGTGGGGTTGGTGCTTGTATGCTCAAGCAGGACACGCTCCGGGTCCTGGAATGTATCCGGGAAAACGCCTTTCTCCTTAATGGAAGTGTCCATTATATCTAGGTATGACAGGTCCTTTACCTTGATGTTGAGATAATTGCCTTCAACAGTAACCGAGTCGACATAAATCTCATTGCGCAGAGTTATCACAATGTTCTCCTTTAACTGATCAAAATCGGGCTTGCCTGACAACCTGAAAAGCTTCAGCGAAAAATCAGCATGTCCTGTCCTGTCCGTATCCAGGTCTTTGGAGCCGACATCTGGCACTATTTTCCTGCATACACGAATGATGGATTCCCGGACATCGTCAAAGAGCAGCACGCGACTCAATGATCGGGCCGTATAAATCATTTTCTTAAATCGGTCAGATAAAATCCACACCGGCACCGAGTTTCTTCAAGTCTGATAGGAATGATGGATAGCTTTTCGAAATTTTTTCCACGTTTGAGTGCTTAACTGGCCTGCCCGATGCAATTCCTGCGATAATTCCAGCCATGATCATTCTGTGTTCCGTGAAATCCAGTGAAGCAGGATATATTGGAAATTCGGCTTTTCTTATCAGTACATAAGCATTTGAATCATAAACTCTTGATCCGAAGGAATGTGCCAGCCTGATTATGTCTGCATACCTGTCACTCTCCTTACCCCTCAGCCTTGTAGGGTTCAGGATACGGCATCCGGATTCCGAGAACATACCCAGAACGGCAAGGGGTGGAGCAAGATCAGGGGTTAAATTTGCATCTACCGTGATCGGGCCGGGATCCTTGCTGGAGACAAAATAACTGGAATCGGATGCAGAGGCACCTCTAAACCCAAGTATGTCGAGAATGGAAGAATCAGGCTGGAAAGAATCGCTTCGTAATCCGTGGATCGTGATCCCGTCATGAGAGGAAAGCATTCCGGCAGCAAATATGAAGGATGCCGAGGAGAAATCACCATCAACTGTAAGGTCAAGCGGCTTGTGATAAAATTCTCCAGAAACCATGAATCCACTGCTCGCCTCGCTTACTGTTGGACCAAAGCTGGAAAGTATGTATTTTGTCAGGTTTACATACCCCCACGAAACCTTATTGCCCTGTACCTGCACAATTCCCCCATCCTCCATCATGGACTGGAACAAAATTGAGGCACTGACAAACTGTGAACTCTGCGATGGATCGATCCTGACTGCCCCCTTTGTCACATTTGAGCCATCAAGATGCAGGACGAGATCATTTAAGCTAAATGACAGGCCTCTTTCAGATAGAGCATTGAGCAAGGGAAGAACTGGTCTCTTTGAAAGCTGGTTGCTTACTTCCACATCGACAAGGCTTCGCTTTCCGGCAAGTAAGCCTATGACAAGTCGATAAGAGGTTCCTGATTCTCCAGCGAATATTTTTTTTGGATGTGCAAACTCGCCATGTATTTTGAATGTTCCTTCGCCCGAGGTGACGCTTAGTCCGCACTTCATTGCTATATCTGCGGAAATGAGATCATCATCACAGAAAGCTACATTCCTGAGTTTAAGAGGAGTGCTGCTGAATGCTGAAAGCAGTACTGCTCTTTGTGTAAAACTCTTTGATCCCGGGGCAGTTACTCTGCCATGAAGGTCGCCTGGCGTTATAAGAACCGAGCTCAATTAATATTCACCGTAGCCCTCACATTGCTGAGCTTTGTCCGGATAACCTCATAGCTTTTGCTTGGAAAGTTCTTCTCAGATTCAAGAAGGGCATCATGATCGTCGAAGATGCCGAACATTGCAGGGCCCTTTCCTGAAACTGAGGCATATGATGCGCCGCTCCTCAGCAGATATGAGACTATTTCATGATCATAGCCGATTATGTTCCCAACAATCAGGCCATTGAGTACCATTGCCTCATAATAAAAACCTGCCTCAACAAGTGTCCTTAAAGATTTGAATGAGCCCGCGGCTTTTCTGATTCGAGAAATATCCAGTTTTACTGTCCTTCGCTTAAAATTCCTTGGGTAGCACACAAGAGCATCCCTCTCCTTGACTGGATGATGCATGATCATCTCATCCTTATTGTTGTTGGTGAGTGTTATTCCACCATACGTGGCGCAGTATATGTCATCAAGTGCGCCCGTTATTGATGTCCCATTAGCTCTGGAACACTTTGCAGCAAGTACAGGGGCGTCATTGGCCTCCTTATCGAAATAATGTAGATACCCAAGAACAACTGCAAGCGTAAGGGCACTGCTGCTCTTTAGACCTACAGATCTGGGGATCCTGCTTCTAATTCGAACATACGGGTGATATTCCATTCCGTAAATCATGTTCAGGTAATCAAGCGTTCGCTCAACGGCTTCATTGTTCTTCCTTTCCAGATCAAGGAATTCCACATCAAGAGAAAGATCCAGCCCAATAGCCGACCCAATGCCGTCTGCGAACGCTGAAATTACCGACAGACCACCATGGGTAGTGACTTTCAATGCATTGCCTCTTTGAATTTCAGAAATTCCTTTCTGAATAGATCCTCAACCTTCTTGCCCGAGAGATCAAACATACTGTGAAGCGATGCAAGTCCTTGCCCGATGAACATCTCCTCACCGTTTAACGTCTTCCAACCGCTCTCTTCCATCAGCTTGAGGAAGAGAGTCTTTGGCGGGCTGTAAACAAGGTCAATAGCTATCCCGCCTTCTGCCTTGCGTGGTGGAGCTGGCGGCTGCACCCTCTCCACGGATTCAGGAGTACAGTTAACCACTATATCACACAACCTGAACATTTCAGAGTATGGAATGACAGGAAAATCAAGATCATACGCCTCAAGTTTCCTCTCTGTCAACTCAGGATTCCTGCTGGCGACATGCAGGGATGCAGGCCTGTACCTTGCCGAAATGGCATGAATTACACTTCTTGCGGCTCCTCCAGAGCCCACTATAATGATATTCATATCGTCAAGAACAATCTTGTTTCTTGAAATCAAGCTCTCAAAACCTGCCACATCAAGATTATCTCCAAAGACTGAGCTTCCTGAAAAAGTAATCAGGTTCACTGACTGTGTCTTTCGGGAAACAGTCGAAAGCCTCTCACAGAAATCCAGGACAGCATTCTTGTGAGGTGAAGTTACATTGAGTGAGGAAAAATGATCACCCGCCCTTTCAAGGAATGCTGCTAGGTTAGCCGGTGCGATATCAATTGCGGCATAGAATGCGTCAACTGTCATTTCCCTGAATATAGCATTGAAAACAAACTGACCTGCGGACTGCGAAACAGGTCTTCCTATCAGCCCAACTAATTTTCTTTCAGCCATTTATCTAATGCCTCCAGATATTTGTCAACACTCACTACAACATTCCTGCAGGATCCCGGGTGTTCAACAACCTGAACAGTGATTTTACCCGATCTTACCTTCTTATCGTACTTTATCGCGTCCAATAGCTTCTGCTTCATGTCATCCTCGATTGAGATAAGCTCTATGTTAAATTGTTTTGCTAAATCTCCTGCCAAATCAGAGACGACATCCTTCGTTCCAAGCATTTCTGAAGCGATCTGGGACTCAATTTGCATCCCTCTCATAACAGCTGTGCCATGCGGTATCACATAACCGGAGGCCCTTTCAATAGCGTGTCCCACAGTATGTCCGAAGTTGAGCAGCTCTCTCCCTCCTGACATTTCCTGCGGGTCTTTCGACACTATCTCCATCTTAATACCGATGCATTTGAACACAATGTCCGGCAGCAAAGGGGATTTCGTCAGCGCTTTGTAATCTGAGAATGATTGCAAACTATCGATGATTGAATCATCATGTATGAAGCCATATTTTACAATCTCGGCAATTCCCTGCTTCTGGTGTTCCATCCCTTTCTCGAGAAATACAGTATCGGCAACAACAATATTTGGGTTATAAAAAGTTCCAACTGCGTTTTTGCCATCTGAAAGATCAATTCCATTCTTTCCCCCAATGGAGGAATCCACCATTGCCAGGAGAGTTGTTGGAAATGCAAGAAGACCAATACCACGCATGTAGGTTGAAGCACAGAAGCCTGTCAGATCTCCAACTGTTCCGCCGCCGAAATACGCTATAGAAGACCCCCGGTCCAATCTGCATGTCCGCATAACCTTTATCAGGTCAATGTAAGAGTCAAATGTCTTGAGTCCTTCCCCGTCATTAACACGGGCGACTTTCACGTTTGGAAGTGACTTTTCTATTTCTCGAAATAAATTTTCCCAGGAATCAAGGAATCCTGAACCCGCTACAATCAGTCCGGTTTTGCTTTTCTCAATTGCGGAAACCATTATTCTATGAATATCATGACCGACTACGATCCTGCATTCTGCAGCCGGAACGCTGCAGGAGAATGTGTGTTCAAGCATTTCCCTCTCGCTTTAATGCGTTCTCTCTTCATTTAGTTATTCTATTTGACTCTGGAAAATTGACGAACTACAAGAAAAGAGAAAGAACAAATGGCTTTTAATGATGTTTTGATACACATGACAACTAAATGTTCAGTGATACCATTGATTTTAGCAGGATAGAGGAGGAAGGTTACCCGCTAATAAGGTATCATGGAATGATTTGTGGAAACAGGACTGCAGCCCTTGTTGCGGCTAATGGAACTATTGACTGGGCATGTCTTCCCAGGTTCGATTCCGATCCCGTATTCGCATCCCTCCTTGATTCGAGAAGAGGCGGTCATTTTTCCATCAGGCCGGCGGACACATCTGAATTGAAGGTTTACCAGAACTACAAGGAAATGACCAACATACTGCATACTGAGTTCATCAGAAACGGTAAAACCATTTTACGACTTACCGACTTTATCCCCGCATCCGAATATGCGACTATCAATTTCCCTGAGATTCACAGATATGTGGAGGCACCTGAAACAGATATTAGGGTTGACGTTGAATTTAAGCCAATATTTAATTATGCGCGCACAAAGCCGGAGATAGAGAAAACAACTTCCGGTTACATTTTCAAGGCAGACTCCAGGTCAGCGGCTATTGTGGGTGATTCTCCTCTTTACCTTAAGGATGACACTGTAGTGGGATCTTTCATGCTTAAGCGCTATGCGTCAAAGTGGCTCATTCTCCTTATGGATGTCAAGAACCTGGCTAAGATAACAGATTACAAGTCATATGAACGCCTGGAAGAGACATCCAACTACTGGCGGAACTGGCTCTCCCAGTGCAACTATCACGGAGTATACAGCCAGCAGGTCTCGCGATCAGCGCTTGCATTGAAGGGACTCTTCTATGAACCGACCGGCCTAATGGTTGCAGCTCCCACGTCGAGCCTTCCCGAAGCTATCGGCGGAGAGCGGAACTTCGATTACAGGTATGCCTGGGTCAGGGACACTGCATATGTGGTGGAAGCTCTTTCAATGATCGGGCTTAAAAAGGAGGCAACTAAATTCCTTTATGATATGATGGAAAGCATAACAAAGAGCAACAACCAGCTTCATACAATCTATACGATAGATGGCAGCACATCATTAAAGGAGAAGACAATAGATTTCGACGGATACATGCATTCGAAACCAGTCAGGGTCGGAAACAAGGCTTCCGGACAGCTGCAGATAGATGAATATGGATCGATAATAAATGCAATTTACTATCTTGCAAGGATCGGTGGAATTGTCAACTCATACCTCTGGAATTTTGTGGTGGATTTTCTCAAAACACTTGAAAAACTCTGGAAAGAGCCGGATTCCAGCATCTGGGAGTTCAGGACTGAGCCCAGGCATTACGTTTATTCCAAGTTGATCTGCTGGGCCGCTTTTGACCGTGCCGTAATGATGGGCAAGATGCTGAAGATGTCTGGCCCATTTGATGCCTGGAGGGAGATTGCCAACCAGATAAAGAAAGCCATACTTGATAATGGCGTGGATCCGACTGGAACATACCTGACCCAATACTTTGGTTCAGACCAGGTGGACGGCGCTCTTCTCAGGCTTCCTTTTCTTGGGTTCCTGCCCGCAAGTGATCCACTTGTAGAAGGAACAATCGAGAAGATAGAGGAGGACCTGATGTACGACGGTTTTCTTTTCAAGCGATACCTTAACGACGATGGGTTCAGGGTGCCTGACAACGCTTTCCTCCTTCTTTCGTTCTGGTATGTGGAGGATCTTGTGCTACTTGGCAAAACCAGAAAAGCACGTGAGGCATTCGAGAGCCTTTTGCAGAGAGGAAACAGCCTGAATCTATTCTCGGAAGAAATCGATCTCAAGACCGGGCAGATGCTTGGTAACTTCCCACAGGCGCTTTCTCACATCGGTGTGGTGAGGGTGGCTACACGCCTCAATGAGGCGTACAAGCAAAAGCTCAACGCTTCAAGCGTAAAGAGCAACTATTGATCTTATTCCAGTCCCCTCTGCCGCCGAGAGTAGCTTCCTTCACGCCTTCTCAGGTTAAGAGAAACCAGCAGCAATATGAAACCGGAGGCAAAGAGAGATATGCCGAATACTATTGTATATGTCACGAGGTAGCTGATCCTGTATACGGTGAGCCTCGCGTATGCATTCACTTTTCCATTGTTCTCAAGCACCAGCGTCCAGTTTCCAGAGTCCCCTGCTACCAGGTCTTTCTTCAATGATCCGTTGCCAGTTATATTCCCCATAGATGTAACGGTCCCGGCAGGAGTTATCAGGTACGCAGTCAAATTGGCCGATGAATTATTGGAAACAACAGAATAGAAAAGATAGTCACCATGATCGATCGTCACATTATATACGAAATGATAGGAAGATCCAGGAAGGACGCTCACGTCTCTTGACTCCGGAGAATCCGACGCAATAAAGACTACGGAAAGGGCAATAAGGACAATAGCTGCCACGATAAGGATGTATGACAGCCTGGCAATTTTCTTATAGTCCCTCAGCACCTGTAGGATCGCGCTCCTGTACAATGAGATAACCCTGCATCGTAATAAATCATTTCCTAACCTGCACCATGAGGTCTGCCGAATCTTCTATAGAGACCAGTGTCGTCCTCGTTACTCCTTCGATGAGGCTTCTGTGTCTCTCGAGCAGACCCTTTTCACCCTGAATGTAGATGCTGCTTCCGGAGACCTTGCCTGACTTCGACGCTTCGGACCTGATCATAGAAATAGCCCTGATCACATACTCAATGTTCCTGTGCTTGTCTCTTGAGGCAGCGGGAAAAGAAGCTGGCCAGGGCTGCACATGGATAGATCCTTCTTTCTTCAGAATCGTATGATACAGTTCCTCGGTGATAAATGGCATTATTGGCGCATAGAGTTTGAGGATCGACTCAAACGTGAGATAGAGTGTAGATGCAATCTCTCTTCTCTCTGCGGGATCAATGTCTTCGGTCTTCATCCTTGCCTTGCAGATTTCGAGGTAGTTGTCACAGAACGTATTCCAGAAGAAATTATCGAGGGCCATCCTGGCCTTGGAAAGGCTGTATGCGTTCATGAACTCTGTCACAGATCCTGTCACGTTTGAAAGTTCAGAAAGAATCCAGTTTTCGGGCTCCCCTTTCACGCTGTCGAACTGTGCGACGTTCCCTTCGCCAAGTGTTGATACCAGGTTGCCGGCATTCAGCATTTTAATAACAGTCTTGCGCCCTCTCATGAAGTCTTTTTCGTCAATGGATATATCCTCTCCGTTACCAGAAACCGTTGACCAGTGCCTGACTGCATCCGATCCATACTTACTTACAAAATCGTCAGGTGAAAACCTGTCTCCGCGGCTTTTGCTCATTTTAAGTCCCTGAGGATTCTTCACTATTCCACTTAGCACTATTTCCTTCCATGGAAGCATGTTGTCATGCAGCATAGCCCGAACTATGCTAGTGAATGCCCACGACGTGATTATCTCATGCCCCTGAAATCTTGCAGTCATGGGGTATATTTTATTAAAGAAGCCTCCTGGGAGGCTGGCAAGCCTTGGAGAAAGTGAGGAAGTGGCCCAGGTGTCCATGACATCTGTTTCGCCAACGAATTCGCTGCCTTTGCATTTTGGGCAAACACCCTCATACTTTGTGAACCTTGGATCCACTGGTAACCTGGACGCATCAGCATAAACTATTTCTCCGCAGTTTTTGCAATACCAGAGGGGAAAAGTGACTCCAAAGACTCTCTGTCTTGATATGCACCAGTCAACCTTAAGCCCCCTTACCCAGTTATCGTACCTGACCTTCATGAAGTCGGGATACCATTTTATGGAATTTCCGGCATCATCCATTCTTGTCCTGAGATCCAGGTATTTTATGTACCATTGATCCAGGATGCCTATCTCAACGGGAGTGTCGCAACGTTCATGGACGTTGACGGACTGGCGTTTTCTTTCAACCCTGGATACGAAGCCATTCGAATTGAGCGCCTCAACAACAATCTTTCTTGCCTCGGTCGTCGTAATTCCTGGAGGCACAAGCGAGTCACCGTTCATTCTTCCATTTGCGTCAATTATAATCCTAGTATCCAGTGAATACTTCCTCCAGAGATCCACATCATTCTGATCTCCGAAGGTACATACCATTTCGGCACCCGTACCTTTGCCTGGATCCACAAATGAGTCAGAATATACCTTCACCTTGAAATCATATAAAGGAACAGACACAGTCTTTCCTATGTATTCCGTAAATCTGGAATCTTCAGGATTCACGAAAACTGCAACGCAGGCGCCAAGCATTTCCGGCCTGGTGGTAGCTATTGGAATATCCTTTGTATCTGAGCCCTTGAAATGTATATAATAGAAGTCTGTTTCCCTCTCCATGTCCTTCATGTCGATCTGTGAAATCGCCGTTCGGCATGACGGGCAGATCAATACTGGGCCCTTGCTCCTGTAAGCTCTTTTCTTGTGAACAAGATCAAGAAACATTAATTGAGATATCCTTCTCGACTCCTCTGAGTAGGTTCTGTATGAATTCTTTAGATCTGCACTTAGCCCAAGCTTCCTGAAGATTTCCTTGATCTTGGCTCCTCCCTCAAGACCTGCCCTGTTGCAAAGCTCTATGAACTCCTCTGGCTTGAAATCCCGCAATCTCTTCCCCGACACCTTCTCAGAATATTTTTCAGTGGGAAGGCCGTTGTCATCAAATCCCATTGGATAAAAAACATTAAAGCCGGTCATCCGCTTGAAACGAGCAATAATGTCCTGGTGAACATATGAAAATGAATGCCCCATGTGGAGATCACCTGAAACGGTGGGAGGAGGGGAATCAATTGAATAGATCTCTCCCCTGGCATCGGGGTTAAAGGCATAGAGAGATTGTTCTTCCCAGAATAACCTCCACTTCTCTTCCATCTTCGCCATGTCCAGATCCATAAAGGATTATTGCTAGGATCTTAAAAATCTAGGCGGTTTTGGTTTGATAAAGCGAGTCAAACCGTCCAACAGATCATCACTCAAATGAAAGCTTGCTGGCCAGATCCTTCACGTCTGAAGAAGACAGGCCTTGAGATAGCTCTTTCCACCAGCCCGCCAAGTTAACATTGTCCTTCGCCCGTCGCGGTATAACATGCATATGAAGATGGAAAACACTCTGGTTAGCCACCTTATGGTTGGAAAGAAACAGGTTAGTTCCTTCGCAAAATCCCGTCTCGATCATGTGTGAAGAGAGACTGCGTGCAACCTCGGCCACTCTTCCGAACACCCTTGGATCAACGGACTCAAGATATTCATAATGATGCTTCGGTATCACGAGGGAATGACCTCTTGAAATAGGGTTCACGTCCAGGATGACAATGACATCCGAATCATCATACAATCTCGTAGAAGATATCTCTCCGGCGACTATCTTGCAGAATAAGCAATCATCGTTTCCCATGCGATATTGAATGAGTCGATGTATAAAAAATCATTCGGTTGTAAGAGTTCTTTGTTACTTCTTCAACCCCCTTTTTCCGAACATAATAGGCAAAACGCAATTGTTAAATATATTGTCTATTTGACTTGATTATGATTCATGTCAGGGGTCTTTCAAAGGTATACCACAGGGGAGATCCTCCCGCCATAGACTCCATAGACATGGATATTCATAACTCTGAGATCGTGGGTTTTGTTGGTCTTAATGGCGCCGGAAAGACTACTGCGATCAGGAGCATAATCGGTGTTATACTGCCAACATCTGGTACTGTGTCTATTGATGGAAGCGATATTGTGAAGGAAAAGGCAGCCGCATCCATGAACGTCGGATGGGTGCCGGAAACACCTGTCTATAACCATGATGCAAGTGCGTTGACGCTTTTGAAGTATTTTGCAGGTTTTTTTGGGATCTCTCCAGAAATAGCGGAAAGAAGGGCTATGGAACTTCTGGAGCGCCTCTCTCTCAGCAAGCAGGCCGATAGAAGGGTTATGAATTATTCCCAGGGCATGAAGAAGAGATTCGCCATTGCTGCAGCTATGATCCACGAACCGAATAACTACCTTTTTGATGAGACGCTTAACGGAATAGATGCGGAAGGCGTTGAACTTTTCAGAACGATCATACGAGATCTAAGAAAGGATGGCAAGGCAGTTCTTCTATCGTCACACATTCTCAGTGAAATAGAGGATTCCGCAGACAGGGTCATAATCATAGACCATGGTAAGATAATAGATTCTATTTCCATTGAAAATCTGAGGAATAAGGCAACAACAAGGGTTGAATTCACAGTTTCAAACATTGACGGCAGCATAACCGCTGCATTACGAAAGTATGGGGAGGTTGAGATAAAAGGATCGACAATCTTCGTGCGTGGCAGAGATATTCAAGCCTCAGCGATCAACGAAGACCTTGTTAAACTAGGATACAAAGTCAATGCAATCCGTTCTGAGACACTGGAAAACTATTTCTTGAATCTGGTGAGGGATCAGAAGTGAAAGCTTTCTTTTATGAATTCCTCAAAAGGATTACAGAAAAGAAGGTGATAATTTTGACCATAGTGTCGACTGCTCTCTTGATTGCACTGGTCTACTCATCATATTCCTACAGTGCTCCCCCTTCTGAGCCACATTCTGGATATGACTTCACTGGTGCTCTATTTAATGACAGTGGCTCTTACTATTTTGACAGTTATGTGTTTAATGATGGAAGCGGCAGTCCAGTCAGTAATATAGCGGTTAGCCTTACACTTGTTAATGAAATAAACCAAAGCTCCGTGAAATTTTCACATTGTACTAACAGCGATGGTTTCTCTAATGTTTCCATTAATAACGTGTCTGACCCCACAAATTGCTGTATTATAGCCAATATGAACGCGAATAATGCTAACGATGCTTCTTCCATAAAACCTGGAGGCATTCACATACCTGCAACAGCAGCTATACCATACGGTCAGTCAGCCATACGGATATGCGAGTTCTCTCTTCAATCGAAGCTGGCTCCTAGCTGCATATTAGCGGTTTCGTTCAATGCAACTGGACATCCGAGTGGGAACCTTATGGTATATTACAACTACTCTTGCGATACGGCCGGAGTCATACCAATTGAAAAATCCGACATCCTGGGTGGGGAATTCACTAATTTCTCGGTTATCAAATTCAGTCCAAAGATCAGTCAGCAATATTACTACACAAACATAATATTCATCGTAAATGGAAAACAAATTTTTCCAACGCCTGATTACTTGGCGTTGTTCAGCCCTGCAGGAGACCTAGAAAAAGCATACGAAAGCGTCTATTACGAGGTTGCCTTCATCATGGGTATTCTAGGTCTCTCCCTTGCATATATTTCTTACAATAAGGACAGGATGAGTGGGTCGTATCAGGAACTTATAGTCAGGCCAAGCACAAGGGCTGGTCTAATGACATCCCGATTTTTCTCAGTTTCGTTTCTCCTCATCCTGGTATCATCAATGGAAGGTTTGGCAACTTATCTTCTAGGAATAATCATATTTTCTTTCTACACTCCGTTAACGTTCATCCTATATATCATGTTTTCAAGCTTCGTTCTTTCTGATGCAATAGCAGCAATATCTTTTCTCTTTGGAACGAGAATAAGGTCTCCTGCGGGCATTGTAGCTCTTCCTATCCTCCTTTTCTTCCTTCTTCTGATAATTGTTCCAGCTATTGTTCCTGAAATATTGTCATTGTTTGGCTTATATGGTGGCGTAGGCGGCAGCGAGACCTACAACCTGATAATTTTGCTTGTTTCATTTTTCAATCCCACATCTTCATTTTCCATTATTGGAAGCTCTCTTTATAGGCCAATAATGAAAGTTTCTTCATTATATGTTCCTGACGTTGTTATATGGATTTCTGTGATGTATTGTGTCTTATGGATTATTGTTCCATATATTGGCAACTATTTTCTTTCAAAGAACAGCGACTGATAACAGAACCGAATGGTTTTGCTTTTTTACCTAAATAGCAATGATAAATTCTTCCTCCCAGAATACTGGACCGTCTAATCACTCAAAATCTTTCTATAATGATCCCAATAAATGACTTCAAAGCTGGAGTATGTAGAAACTGAAGCCTTTTACTGCCACTATAAATTCTATGAGTTTACATTTATCTTAAAAAATATATTAATGGGGCTTCATCTATTCTCTATATAAAGATATGACGCAGGTTTAGTCAAAATATTAACTATTGAGGCGCAAGAGATAAGCTGCTACAGATATTACGGCTCTTGTATTCTGATGAAAGGAGATGCAAATATACAATTCAAGGTTCTAGTGGAATCCAGTCCGGATCCTTCAAGCAAGTCAATATCAAGATACATTACAGAACATTTTGCTTTTAGATCCGGTTCTATTGACGGAATCATGGTTTATGGGGAATATGCAATTTACAGATCTGCGCAGAGACATCTCAACATGAATGGCTTGGAAGAAGTACTTGCAGGACTTGGCATAAAACCCTCAACGATCATTTTCCTATCCAAGCACAGTTCGCAGGCAAAGATTAGATCACTCACGGTACATGCAATGGGCAACATAGGGGAAGCACTCCTGGGAGGATATCCCTCCCAGGTCTCCGTGTCAGACCCGGGAAACATGTCTTCGGCATTAAGAATAATGAGGGAAAATCCAGTTGAAGGATTCAACATAACATTTGAGGCAACCCATCATGGCCCTCTTGTCATGACCCCTTCCTTCTTCATTGAGATAGGAACGGAGATAGAGGATTGGGAGAACAAATCTGCTCTTGAAACCGTGTCAAAAGCTGTCATGAACTGTAACGACGATGGCAAGGGCGGATATGTAGGGGTTGGAGGCGGACACTATTCTCCAAAGATCACAGAATATGCTGTCAATAGCGGGATTAATGTCGGGCATATACTATCAAAGCATGTGCATGAATTCCTGACTATGGACATTCTGAGTCAATGCATTCAGAGGACCAAAAATTTCAAGGGTTTCTTGGTGGATTGGAAGGGCACACGAGGCCCTATCAGGGAAATGGTCAAAAACATTGCGTCCGAAGCATCATTTGAGTTAATTTCAATATGAAGATATAGAATTGAAAATATATAATGTACCGAATGTTTATTTTCTCGCTGTGGTACGTGTTTTTGAATTAATTTTAGTTCCAGGATTGACATTATGTTTAAATACTATTAAATTCTTCTCAATTAAGGTTAAAAGCCAAGGAATAAAAGAAATGGAAGAGTGTGCGGAGGACGAGCCTCCTAATAAAACACCTTTTTTCCGGGCACGCAAGATGGAGAGAGTTCTCAATTTCAAGAGACTTTTTGTGAAATATGAGGGCGGCGGTGTCACGGGAACACAGAAAGACAGAATCTCGAAGTATCACGTAATGAGGGCAAGGGAACTAGGTTTCGATACCGTTTCATTGGGATCCTGCGGCAATTATGGTGCGTCTCTGGCTTATTTTGCCGGCGAGTATGGAATGAACTCTATAATTGGGGTACCATCGGCCTATTCTGGAGACAGACTTTCAGAAATCAGGTCGTACGGTGGAGACATTCTCGAACTTCCTATGAAGTATGAAGAGGTTGTTGAATATATGCGGCAGAAGGCTGCAGACGAGAACTGGTACGATTCAAATCCGGGGAATTCAAACTCGGAACTTGATTTTCAGGGATATTCACAGATTGCATCTGAAATCGTCAGCCAGCTTGGAAGATCACCTGAATTCATATCAGTGCCGGTTGGGAACGGCACTACGCTTACCGGGATATACAAAGGTTTCAGACTTCTTAGAGAGGCAGGTCTGATAGATACTCTTCCGAGAGTGATAGCGGCATCCACTGAGGGAGGAAATCCAGTAGTTCGATCCTGGAAAAAAGGCCAAAAGAAAATTGAGAATCTTGGTCCCCTCGATATAAGGGAAACATCAATCAACGAACCTCTTGTATCTTATGTATCTTATGATGGCCAGGCCGCGCTTGACTCGATTTATGAAAGCAATGGCTTTGCTTTTGAGGTTCCCGATACAGAGATGATGCGTTACTCCCAGCTCTTGATGGTTCACGAAAATGTTGATGCGCTTCCAGCCTCCAGTTCCGCAGTCGTGGCAGCCAACAGGGTTGCAAAGATGCTGAACAGAAAGATAGACTGTGTTGTCATTATAACGGGCAAAGGGAAAACTTGGAAGATGCAGTAGTCCTCGCAGAATCCGTCTTTGGAACCACGTATGGCAAAACTGCCAACGGTCTTGTCAGGTTCTCAAAGCGTTATAATGTTAGATATGTGATTGACAGCAGTCATGCCGGCGAAGATGCGGGGATGATTCTTAATGGCAGGATGTGTGGCATTCCGGTGGTTGCAGCAATACCAGCTAATCCCGATCCTCCGCTTTCCACTCTAGTTGTAGGGGTGGCAACAGATGGTGGCGTTCTGCCTCCTAAATACAGGAGTTTTATAGTCGAAGCCCTTAAATCAGGTTTAAACGTCGTGAGCGGTCTTCATGAGTTTCTAAGCGACGATCCGGAATTCGCCAAGCTCGCTTCGAAATACGGAAGATCAATAACCGACGTCAGGAAGATGTTCAGGGACAGAAAAGATGCTTTCACAGGCAGAATTCTTGATGTGAAGTCCAAGAAGATTGCGGTGCTCGGAACCGATAGTGCTGTCGGTAAACGAACCACCTCTGTTTTTCTTTCCGAGAACATGAAAAAAAATGGAAACACCTCGGAGATGATCGGCACTGGCCAGACCTCCTGGATGCAGGGATTCAAGTACACAATTGTGCTGGACGCGATTATTAATGATTTTGTTGCAGGAGCCCTGGAAAAAGTCACCGTGGATGCATGGAATGATCTTCATCCAGACTATATGTTCCTTGAAGGACAGGGTTCTGTCTTGCACCCCGCTTATCCCGGGAGTTTCGAGATAATCGGGGCACTTCATCCAGATGCAATAATACTGCAGCATTCTCCTAAACGCTTGTATTACGATGGATTTGAGCAGTTCAAGATACCGCCCCTTGAAAAATACATCAAGATTCTCGAACTCTTATCAGACAAGAAAGTCATTGCGATCGCTATAAACCGCGACGATATGACGGACAGAGAGATGCATGACTACATGGAAATGGCGGAAAGGAAGTACGGGATACCTGCATTCGATCCGCTTGGAAATTTAGATCATATAACTGCATACATCCAGGATACACTTGGGAAGTGAGTAAACGCCTGCTGAATATCGTGAACGTGTTGCAATCATAGACAGGATAACGGTTTCCCGCCCGCAGATAGCAAAGAGAAGGATCAGTTCCAACATTGTGATTGATTCTCAAGGCCAGCGGCATGAATTCGAGCTAATTTTCTCGTACAGGGAGGATTTGCAGATATCTGATAACCTGGCTGGTCTAATTTTGACAATGCCTGTCATAAACTTCACCTACTTCGCAAGAGAACTCATCCTTGACTTCGACGTTTCAGGTACTGACATTTCCCAGTTGGAGGCATTCATCCGTATAAACAACAGGGAAGTGTTTATAAACGCAATCTGCAGAAGAAGGTATGATTTCTATAAAGCAGAAGCAGTGCCCAAGCCAGAAGAGATCACGGAGGACAATGCAAATGGCCTGACCAGGCTGATAGCAATGAATATAATTCCTGATTCGCTTCAAAATAAAGCGTCCATGAACAACGGGAAAACTGCAGTTCTGTCAAGCGGTGGCAAGGAGAGCCTCCTTACATATTCAATCCTGAAAGAGACAGGCTTCGACGTCCATCCCATTTTCTTCAACGAATCTGGCGCCCACTGGAGGGCTGCAAAACCTGCATTTGATTCCTTCACACTGAAGAATAGGAACACAACGAAGGTGTGGTCTAATGCAGACAGGTTCTACAGATACTGCCTGGGTCTTCTGCCATTCCTTAACCAGGCAGTGATAAGGAAGAGAACAGATACATACCCGGTACAGCTGTTCACATTCCCGGTCTACATAATGTCCATGGTACCAGTGCTTATATCGCGAGGAATTCCAATAGCATTCATGGGCAACGAGTTTGACGATCCAAAGGACATGCCCCCTTTTCATGGGATCAGGCACTACCACGCAATATTCGATCAGACGCCCGACTTCACCAATATGATGTCCTCATACCTGCTTTCCAAGGGCTACAACCTCATCTTATCATCTCTTGTATATCCTGTCACGGCAACAATAGTTGAGAGGATATTGATGCAGCGGTATCCCGAGATATTCGCATTGCAGCGTTCCTGTCATTCATGTTCGTCTATTGGTGGGCAAATTGTGCCATGTGGAAAATGCTCCAAGTGCATGGGCATCATAATGCTCATACTTGGGTCAGGTGGAGATCCAGGCAGGATAGGATACAAAAAGAACGACATCGAGAACGCAAAGGTCAGTTCAGGCAAGCTCCGTCTTGATTCAGATGAAATTGAATATCTCTATTCTGCAAATAGGGTTGATTCTCATGTAACCGGAATTCATGTGCTTCCCTTCGAGGAATATCCGTTTTCAATTATACCTGAAAGAATCCGGCATGCAGTATTACCAATATTCGTGCAATACACCTCCGGGGTCTATTCACTTGATAATGGTGCCTGGAAGCTGACTCAGAAATATGATTCTATCATGACATGAAGCTGCTCCTGGCTCCTTGCAGTAGCATATTCAGCTAATGGCTCTGCGTTGAGGGAAAGAAAACTGTGTCCCCAATTGAATTTTGACATGACTCGTTCCGCCAGTTCTGTATAGCCTGTAATGTAAAGCGCTGCGCAAACGGCCTCTGCTGATGAAAGTATACCTGGTTTACCATAATTGACCGGGTTTGCTGCAAGGAGTGTAGGAAGCTTCCTCTGTCTCCTGTAAACAACTTTTTCCAGCCTCCCGGGATTGCTCCAGGATCCATCAAGTACGCAGACGCCGCATCTCTCTATCGAGGACCTGTCGGTCCTGAGAATGTATATCTCAGAGAAGGGGTTCAGTACAACGGAGCATCCAATCCTGCTTTCTGGTACCTGTTCTGCCAGGCCAAGCCTCTGAAGTTTCTTCATCGTAGATTTCTTTGGGTCGTCCTCGCCGTAGTATACAAACCTGACAATCGCTGTTCGCAATATTGTACCAGATATGATTTCGATTAATTTAATTAGCCTCTGAATGCTATCACAAGATGCATTACATAGTTATCACGGGTGGAGTGATATCCGGGCTAGGTAAGGGGACAATTACTTCAAGCCTTTCCCATATTCTCTCCAATTCCGGGCACAACGTTTCAGCAATGAAGATTGATCCGTACATAAATTACGACGCAGGCACAATGAATCCTTACCAGCATGGTGAGGTTTTCGTGCTTGAGGATGGCGGGGAAGTGGATCTGGATCTTGGAAACTATGAGCGCTTTCTTGACAGAAACCTTGCCACTGACAACAATATAACCACAGGAAAGATCTACAGCGAGGTAATCCGAAGGGAACGGGAAGGGAAGTACCTTGGCAGTACCGTCCAGATCATACCGCACATTACAAACGAGATTAAGAGGAGGATCAGGACACTGGCACAATCTGAATCAGCCGAGATATTGCTTATTGAAGTAGGTGGAACTGTAGGTGACATCGAATCAATGCCTTTTCTGGAGGCGCTCCGGGAACTCAACAGGGAGGAACCAAGAAGCTCCGTTCTTTTCTGTCATGTTACGCTAATACCTGAAGTTGGTGCAAGCAGGGAACAGAAAACAAAGCCCACTCAGCACAGCGTCAACGAGCTGAGGGGAATCGGTATCCAACCGGATATCATATTCTGCAGGCTCAAGGGACAGCTTTCAGACGAGTCAAGAAAGAAGATTTCCCTTTTTACCGACGTTCCTGAGGCGGGAATAATAGGTGTACCGGATGCAAGGAGCCCATACTGGGTACCAGAAATAATGAACAAACAGGGCATCCTGCAGTATATCGAGAACTATTTCGGAATGAAGCCATCTACATTCGCAGATCCATGGAAGAAATACAAGGAGAACATAGACAAGGTCAGGGAAAGCGTGAGGATAGCCGTGGTTGGCAAATATACACATCTCCTTGATGCCTATATGAGCCATAAGGAGGCATTCACCCATGTTACAGGAGTAACTGGAATAGGGGTCGACCTGGTGTGGTTGGATTCAGACAGCCTGAAAGAGTCCACAAATGATCTTGAAAGCGTAGATGGAATACTTATTCCAGGCGGCTTTGGCTACAGGGGCGTGGAGGGAAAAATTATAGCATGCAGGTACGCCAGGGAGCACCAGGTGCCATTCCTTGGAATATGTCTTGGTTTCCAGGCTGCAGTTATTGAATACGCACGAAACGTTCTTGGCATGAAGGATGCAAACAGTACCGAGTTCGATCAGAACACCAGGTATCCGGTTATTGATCTTCTACCCGAGCAGGAAGGTGTATCCGATATGGGTGGAACAATGAGGCTTGGTGCAAAACCCGTGACTGTGAAGGAGAATACCATCGCCCATGACATTTATGCGACTGATCACATTTCAGAAAGGCACAGGCACAGATACGAGGTGAACCCAGGATATATTGAAAAGTTCGAAGATTCCGGCATGCATTTTTCTGGCGTGGACGATGCAAACATACGCATGGAAATACTCGAGTTAAAGGGAAGGAAAAACTTTATTGCAACTCAATACCATAGTGAATTTAAATCCAGGCCATTGTTTCCATCCCGTGTCCATAAATACTTGGTAGAAATGGCACTGGAGTACAGGAGGGGCAGATCGAATGAAAGAAGTTCTTAACAATCTTGCTGATAAGATAAACAAGAGGCTTGCAACCGACGAGAAGTTCAAGAAGAAGCTGACTGGCGTAAAGAAGACATTCTGCATCGATTTCGATGGAAAAGACTTCTACAACTTCTCCCTTCAAAATGGTTCTGTTTCAGAAATATTGGACGGGAAGAAGGATGCTGATATATACATAGAGGTCTCATCCGACCTTTTCAGCAAGCTTCTCAGCGGGGAGGAGGATGCAATGTCTGTCTATTTTGAGAAGAAGATCAGGATAAAGGCATCACTGATGGACAAGCTTCTTATTAGCGACCTTCTGAAATGATTCCGGATATCATGGCGTACTCCGCCAGGCTGGAAAACGAGGTTCGTGCATCCTACGACCTTGCCAGGAGGGCGAGAAGCAAGGGCTTCGACGTCACGGACAGGGTGGAAATACCTCTCGCAACCGACATGGCAGAGAGGATTGAGGAACTCATCCAGATAAAAGGACTCGCTGAAATGATCCGCGAGACTTCAAAGACTATGTCTAGGGAAGAATCAATATTCTATCTGGGTCGCCAGGCAGGTTGCAAAGAATTTCCTTCCACAGGGAAAGAAGATAGCGCTCGATAAGGCAGTTCGGGTCGGTCTTGCAATCCTGACCGAAGGAATACTTGTGGCCCCGCTTGAGGGCATTGCAGATGTAAGCGTACTGCCGAACGACGATGGCACGGATTTTGCATCCATTGTTTACTCCGGCCCCATAAGAGGCGCGGGTGGGACCGCACAGGCAATGAGTGTTCTGATAGCTGACGTTGTTAGGAGGGATCTGGGAATCGGATCCTTCACTGCCACCGAGGATGAAATACAGCGCTATACAGAAGAGATAGATCACTACAACAGGATAAAGCACCTTCAGTATCTTCCATCCCCGGATGAAATAAGGCTTGTTGTTTCTCGATCGCCTGTGATGATAGACGGCGAAGGGAGCGAGGAAGAGGAGGTCTCAGGCCACAGGAATATGGCAAGAATAAAGAGCAACAGGATCCGCGGCGGCATGTGCCTCGTAATCTCTGAAGGCCTGATACAGAAATCAAAGAAGATACTGAAGCACACCAGCGCTCTTTCTCTTCATGAATGGGACTTTCTCTCAATGATAAGCGGGCAGAAGAGCGATGATTCGGGCGAGTCGATCCAGAAGTCTGAAAAATTCCTGAAGGATATAATTGCGGGGAGGCCGGTTTTTTCACACCCATCGAGGCCGGGAGGATTCCGCCTTCGTTATGGAAGATCTAGGACTTCCGGGCTTGCGGCAGCTTCGATCAATCCAGCATCAATGATCATTCTCGGCGGTTTTATCGCAATCGGATCACAAATCAAGGTTGAGCTTCCTGGAAAAGCTGCGGCCATAACACCATGCGACAGCATCGAGGGACCCATGGTTCTTCTCGACGACGGGCGGCATATAAGAGTCAACACAACCGAGGAAGCAAATGAGGTTCTGGGTCACATTGTTCAGATCACCGATGTTGGCGAAATATTGATCTCATACGGCGACTTTGCCGAAAACAACCACAAGCTTGAAAGACCGGCATTCACATCTGAGTGGTGGGAAATTCTTGCAAGGAAGATCCCGGATGCTCACATAGACCACGAAAATATTACATGCAATGAGGCTTTTGAGATTTCCAGGAAGCAGGGCATTCCGCTCCATCCGAAATTCCTCTATTTCTGGCATGATATAACAAATGACGAACTCAAGTTTCTGGTAAGCGAAACGGCTTCAGTCATGTCCTCCGGGCACATCAGTTATAGAAGGACAGGCATCATTGCTGACATACTGATCAAGCTAGGTGTGCCATTCAGCACTGAAGGCGGCACGCATATATCTCCGAATGATCCTGAAATCATCATTCGGACACTTGGTCTGGATAGATGCTCAAAAGAAGATATCATTTCGAAGATAGACGACGGAAAAACAGTTGTTGAGAATCTCAGCATGCTTTCCGGTGTGACGATAATGGAAAGATCACCAACCAGAATCGGTGCGCGAATGGGACGGCCGGAGAAATCCGGCGATCGTAAGATGAAGCCCAAGGTCCACGTGCTCTTTCCAGTTGAATCCTATGGTGATAACAGGCGCTCAATAATAATGGCAGAGGATCGTGCATCTGATGGTTACGAGAGCGAAGTTGCCTCAAGGAAATGTCCTAAGTGCGGGAACATAACTCCGGTTCCAATATGCGAGGAATGCGGCCAGCCAACCACCTTCGCTGAATCCAAGAAGATGAACCAGATAAACCTGCAGAGGCTTATCTCAGCCGCCGAGAACAACGTCAAGGTCAGCCTCTCAGACATAAAGGAATTCAAGGGCGTGAAGAAACTCATGTCTGACATGAAGGCATGCGAACCGCTAGAAAAGGGAATGCTGAGATCCATGCATGATGTTTCTATAAACAAGGACGGAACATGCAGGTATGACATGTCGGATATACCGCTCACACACTTCAAGCCGGAGGAAATAGGCACATCTCCTCAGAGGCTGCATGAACTCGGCTACGAGGGAGAGAAAGAATTCGAGCTGTTTCCGCAGGATGTTATTATACCTGCGGACGCAGCCAGGTATATGCTTCATGTGTCACAGTTCATCGATCATCTCCTTGTATCGTACTACAGGATGGAACCTTACTATTCATGCACAAAGCCGGAAGATCTTATCGGGCAGCTGGTCATTGGGCTAGCACCGCATACAAGCGGTGGAATCGTAGGAAGGATTATCGGTATCTCACATGTATCAGGATGTTATGCACACCCGCTTTTCCATGCGGCAAAAAGGAGGAACTGCGATGGTGATGAGGATAGCATCATGCTCCTGCTTGATGGCCTGCTCAACTTCTCAAGATGGTTCCTGCCATCTACACGTGGAGGGCTCATGGACGCCCCTCTTGTCCTGACACTTCATCTCAAGGCAGACGAAGTGGACAAGGAGGCTATGAACCTTGACACGCTGTCAGAGTACCCCGAAGAATTCTACGATGCAGCGAGAGACGAGAAGATGCCTTCAGCCATCGAGGGAATAATGGTTTCCCTCAAAAAGCACGAATCTCAGAATGGTACAGTCATGGGGATCGGTTACACACACCCAACCGGGGACATAAACGAGGGCGTCACGGTATCCGCATACAAAACAATCGGTTCAATGCAGGAGAAGATAGAAAAGCAGCTCGGCCTTGCGGAGATAATAAGGGCAGTTGACCAGAATGATGTTGCAGCCAGGGTTCTTAATTCTCACTTCCTGCCTGACATCTATGGGAACTTCAGGGCTTTCTTCTCTCAGGAGTTCAGGTGCACTAAATGCAATACAAAATACCGCAGAATTCCTCTTTCGGGAAAATGCAGGAAGTGCGGGAATGCCAGCATAAATCTAACGATACACAAAGCATCGATAGTCAAGTATCTGGAGGAGACGATTCGCGTTTCAAACAATTACGACATGCCCGAATACCTGAAGGCCAGGATAGCGAATCTTGCCCGAACTATTACAGGAACATTTGCGGAAGACAAAGAAGACAAAGAAGATACGCTAGAAAGGTATGAGGATGCATCATGATCGGGTCCATTTATGCGGTAGGTGCCGCGGGCACAGGCAAGTCAACCTTTTCAGCGTCATTGAAGGAGTGGATGATTGCGCAGGGTTTCGATACCGCGGTTGCAAACCTCGATCCTGGCGCAGAGTATCTGCCGTACGATGCAGATTTTGACATAAGGGACATGATATCTCTGAGCGAGGTTATGTCGGAATATTCACTCGGTCCGAATGGGGCACAGATAGTTGCCGCAGACCTGTTGCTGGAAAACTTCCAGGTAATGCTCAAGCCACTTGAGGAATTTGACGATTATTATGTTATATTCGATACTCCAGGCCAGATAGAGCTTTTTGCGTTCAGGCAAGCAGCCCCGCAGCTGGTGGATTCACTGAGCGGTTCGAGGGCAACAATTGCATTCATATCCGATGCAGTACTTGCCTCCACGCCATCTGGATTTGTCTCACAGAAGCTTCTCTATGGAGCCGTGGTTTCAAGGTTTTTTAAGCCTTCAATGAACGTCATGAACAAGTGCGACTTGATATCGGATAAGGAGATGGACACGATAAAGGAATGGGAGGAAGACACGGATAAGCTGCTAGAAGCATACATGGATGAGAAACAGAAGACAGACAAGAGTTACTTCGCAGGGATTATCCGGGCATTCAGCGAAATTAATGTTGCTGGCAAGGTAATTCCAGTATCCTCCCGGGACCTCCTTGGCTTTGAGGACGTTTATTCAAGCATGTCCATGAGCTTCACCGGCGGGGAAGACACGGATACGTCATTGAAAGACGACTGATACTCGACATCCCGTGGGTTGGAATAGTGTAAATACAAGAACCTCTACTATGTCGATCCTAATTACTCTTGAATATTCGCAAGCATTGGTCGATCGAGGCAAATTCCGTTGATTATGCAAGCATAAAGTCCAATATCATACAATCATTAGTTGGCCAGTAAACAAAAAAGTATTTTGCGCTTTAAAAATATATTCTGTAAATCTTAAAAAAATGAATCTCTCAAGTGTTTTCTAAAACTTTCGAAAGTCACTTAATAACGCATCGCATTTTTGCCGTATATTTTTGGTGCGCTACGAAAGTTATATACCCTCGGCAACATAGACTTAAAGATGCCACAAAAGCGTCATTGTCTGATCTGTGGTGGTCTTATTTTTTCCGGCCTGTATTGTTCTTCCTGCTTCGTTGAGATGCGTCGCATCAGGACACAGGACGAACCCAGTTTTGACGAATGGCTCTCATTGACCAGGGGAAGCAGGCCGAGCTTAAAGCAAATGCCATCAGAGGGAAAGGATCTTTATATTTTTGATTCCACTCCAAAATAAAGATAAAAATTATTAATTAAGTCCTAATTTCAAAGAGGTGAAAATATGACAGACAAATGGAATATAAAAGACAACGTAAAGCCGAAGGATCTGGAAGGTATATCCAACCAGCAGATTGATTACCATTTTGAGACACATTACAAGGGATACGTCAACAAGCTGAACGAAATCTGGGAGAAACTGCCCAATGCCGACAGGTCAAAGGCCAACCAGAATTATAGCGAATTCCGTGAACTCAAGAACGAGGAGACTTTCAACTACGACGGATCTCTGCTGCATGAATATTACTTTCAGGCACTCCACAAGGCAGAATCCAGTGTGCCGGAATCAGTGAAGAAGGAACTAGAGGCTTCTTTCGGGAGTTACGAGAAGTGGGTGGAAGACTTCAAGGCAACCGGAGTGGCATTCAGGGGCTGGTCGCTTTTAGTCTTCGATCTTAACACAGGAAAGCTCAGGAACATCGGAACGGATGCTCATAACAACAACGGAATCTGGAACGCAGTCCTGATACTTGCGCTAGACGTCTATGAGCATGCTTATTACACAGACTATGGTCCCAAGAGGGCGCCATACCTGGATGCATTCATGAAGAACGTTTCCTGGAAGCATGTCGAGGAAAGGCTGAACAAAGCGAAGAAGATGTACGAAATTTTCAAATAATATTTTATGGACTTTATAGACCAGGTCCTGTCTCTGCGTATGTCAGAAACCTCTCGAGAGGTTCTTGAGAAGCGCGAAGAGTTCATA
>JAMCPG010000048.1:0-19122 GCA_023379845.1 Thermoplasmatota archaeon | reverse complement strand
GATCTTTTTTCCGAATTATGTTTCTGCATCCTTGCCGCGAACACGTCAGCTGAGATGGGTCTCAGGGTCCAGAAGGTCGTTGGTTCCCGGAGGTTTCTTAGCCTTCCGCAGGAAGAGCTTAGTTCTCTGCTAAAGAGGGTGAAATACAGGTTCTACAACGTAAGGAGCAAGTTCATCGTCAATGCACGCTGGATTGCGCCCGAACTGCCTGAACTCGTGGCATCTGGCGATAGGGAAGGTACCAGGGAATATCTTGTTTCCAACGTGGATGGAATAGGATACAAGGAGGCATCGCACTTTCTGCGTAATGTTGGCATATTTGATTTCGCCATTCTGGACAAGCATGTGCAGGCCATGCTTCTCCCTGGGCTGAATGAAAAAATCGGATCGCTCACGCCCAAGAGATACCTTGAACTCGAGGGAGTCTTCAAAAACATCTCTGAAAGGTTTGAGCTTGAACCCGGCATCATGGATCTGTACATGTGGAAAATTGCAACTGGAAGGATCATAAAGTAAATGACAATAACAGTCCTGGATTCCAGGATTCTTGATCTTAACTACAGGTATTACCACGGAAGCCTTGATCCTATTGTCCGCAACGCTGGGATCGCAGTTGCTGAAGAGATTGAAAAACTGACTCCTGAGGACGCAAGCATCCTCATGATATGTGGAACAGGAAACAAGGCTGGAGACGCTATAAATGCTGCATACATGCTTAGGGACAAGCGCATTGCAATTTTCCACATGTACAGAGGAGTGGATCATATCAAGTCCGACAAGATACGCTCTATCTTTGAATCATTGAAAATTGATCCTGTGCCGCTAGAACGGATCGACGAAGCAATAAAAGGATCTGATCTTCTGGTTGACGCACTTTTAGGAACAGGTATCAAGGGCAAACCATCTGCTGATTATGCCCGGATTATATCAATCATGAATGGATCGGGCAAACCTATCCTGTCAATCGATATGCCGAGCGGGTTTGGTACGGAAGTGCACATTTTGCCAAAAGTTACGGTTACAATGCATGCACCAAAGGAAGGAATGTCCAGGGAAAATTCCGGTACTATGGCGATAAAGGATATTGGAATACCCGAAGATCTGGTTAACACTTCCGGACCAGGCTACTTCCTATCCTACCCTCTTCCGGATGCTGCGTCCCACAAAGGCATGAACGGAAAACTCGGGATATTCGCTGGGGCCAGGTATCCCGGAGCTGCTATAGTCGCTTCACTCGGCGCCGAAAAAATAGGTCTTGACTTAATACATATTTACACCGATCCAACCTTTCGTGACCTGGTGCAAGGATACTCACCCTTCCTTATTACTGTTCCATACAGCGACCTGAGCAGATCAGAGGAGAATGATTCGCTTCTTATCGGGCCTGGAAACGGCCTTAATGAAGAATATGACGAGATAATGTCCAAGCTCCTCTCCCTGGACAAGCCAACCTTGGTCGATGCGGATGGCATTAAAACTCTCAACAGGTGCAAGTACACGCGAAAGAGGCCAATCGTAGTCACCCCGCACAGGAAGGAGTTTGAAATACTAACTGGAATGGAAGCCACAGAGGATAACGCATATTCTTACGCAAGAAAGACAGGAAATGTTGTTCTCCTGAAGGGGAAGGTTGACATCATCACGGATGGCAAGCGGATAATTCACTCTCCAGGCGGAAATGCGAGAATGACAATGGGAGGAACAGGCGATCTTCTCGCCGGTATAGTTGCAGCACTGCTTGCCAAGGGGATTGACGAACTGCATGCTAGCGCTCTTGGATCATTTATAAACAAGAAAGTCGGAGAAAATGCATTTTTGAGGTACAGCTACTGGTTTGGAATAATGGACATGGTTAAAATGCTACCCGAGACCATGGCATGGATGTACAATTTTTGTTACGAAACGAGGGATTGATGCCATCCCATTCAATAGATGAAAAGTTTGTATTAGATACGAGTGCCATACTTTCAAGGAAATTTGATCTTTCATCTTCGCTCTTCTATGTTACAAACTCGATACTGAAAGAGATAGAAAAAGGAAAAATTTCCAGGTATCTGGAGATGGCAGAATCATCTTTGAATATTATCAATCCTGATGCCGATTCGGTTGCCAGGGTTAAGAGGGCAGCACAGAAAACGGGCGATATCAACAGATTGAGTCCTACCGACATAGATGCTGTCGCACTTGCCTTGCAGATTGGCGCAACCCTGATCACCGATGATTATTCAATGCAGAATGTTTCAAACGTACTTGGCATAAAAGCAATCAGCGCCTCAATCAAGGAGATCGGAAAGGTCATAGAATGGGTATATAGATGCACAGGCTGCGGCAGAATATATGAGGAAAACATAGGTAGTTGCAGGATATGCGGACATGCATTGAAAAACTATCCAAGAAAGACAAGAAAGATCCAGGGGAATAATGAAGAGGCTTGAAACACCGGCTAAACACTCCCTCCTACATTGCATGCAGAGATAATTCAATATTGCATATTTCACAAAGATCGAGTTGGAAAAGGAATTATGCCATAATGCACTTGCAATATCATGATTGACATATCTCTGCCGCTTCATAACGGCATGATAACATACCCAGGGGACGCACATTACGAAGAATACGCATACAAGACACATGAGAAGGATCATGTGCATATAACAAGAGTTTTGATGGAAACACATTCCGGCACGCATGTCGATGCACCGTTCCACATGTTAAAAGATGGAAAGAAACTGAGCGATGTACCGCTTGAAAACTTCATGGGGCGAGCAACCGTACTCGAATGTAACGGAACAGAAGTCAAAGAATCCGATATCCCAGATACGCATGAGAAGATGGTGTTGTTCAAGACAAAGAATTCAGAAATGTACGATTCATTTCATACAGATTTCGTTTACGTGTCCCTGCCGGCGGCAAAGAAACTTGTTTCGCATGGAGTGAAATTAGTGGGAATAGATTATCTCTCAATAGAAAAGTTCAACTCTCCGCAGCCGGTTGTTCACTGGGAACTCTTGAAATCCGGTGCTGTTATCGTTGAAGGCATTAACATGAAGGGGGTAAAACCAGGCAGCTACAACATGGTCTGCTTCCCATTAAAAATGTCCGAAGACGGGGGACCTTGCCGGGCAATTCTTTACTAAAAAGACTCCCAAAATAATCACTTTTCTATCCTTACATGAAAGGAAAAGATTCAAATTAGATGTTTCACTAAGGCAATAGATTTTGTTTGGTGGACAAGGAAAACGAAAAAAAACCCCCGTTTAACGAAAGAAGAACTTTTCTAAAGGCAGTTGGGATATCTGGTGCTGCCCTTCTGGTTGGAGGGCTTTCTGGATGGAGATATTTTCTTCCAAAATCGAGAGACGTTCCAGTTGCATCTTCATACCCGACAGCTATACTTACGGATTCAAGTGGCAATCCTATCCATGCTTCTGATATACCTGTTGCTGGCTTATCAACCACTAAATATCCACTTATGGTGTTCAATTATCCACTTCAAGATGAGCCGAATATTCTTCTGGCATTGAATGGGGTGTCAATACCTGGCGGAGTCGGTCCAAATTCAAATATTGTTGCATATAGCGGGATTTGCCAGCATCTTGCATGCATCACGCCATTACTTAGCTATGATCCTGCGCAGCACATTCCATTTGAGGCGCAATTAATAGGATACACTTCAGCTAACTGGCCGAAATATGGGTTGATTTACTGCAAATGCCACGGCAGTCAGTATGATCCTACAAAAGGTGTTCATAATTTATATAATAACGGCCCAGCCCCAAGTCCGGCAAATCATTCTCTTCCTCAGGTTGTTCTGCATCATGACACAGTTACGGACTATCTTTACGCTGTCGGCTTGAACAGTGAAAGCCCTGTCATCAGGACCCATCAATTTCTGCCAGACGGGGAGATATATGGTTCACAGGTGGAATCAGAGAACATGACTGGCGGAACTGAACTGCCTGTATTCAGCGAGAGTGAGAATATTTACAAATCGATTGTAGTAAGCAGTTCAAATGGACCCTGGCCAGGAAATTACTATTGAGAATGAAAACATGACTGAAAAAAATGAGTATGACATAAGCAAAATAATATCCGAAGAGAAGGGTCCACCGGGGTCATATAGCATCTCCCTTAGATCAATAACAAAGAAGGAGTTGCGCCTGGATTACTGGACCGGTTCATTTCTACTGGCAGCGCTTCTATATCTTGGTTTTTCCGGTATATTACTATTTTATTATTATCAGCAGGGAAACCCGTATAATTCGACAGCAGGAATCATTTCAGGTGTCTATTTCGGACACATTCTACTGACATCGCATCTATACATGGGATACGCAATGGTTGCACTTCTGTATGTCCACATGTTCAGATCATACTTCACTGGTGCCTACAAGGGAAGATGGCGTTGGCTGCAATGGATACTCGGTGTTATCCTGTTTGTCCTTGTATACATCGAAGCAATTCTAGGTTATCTCCTGACACAGACATACATCAGTCTGTCAGCGTTGCATGTAATGGAGATACTTGTAGAGAAGAGCGTTATAGGCCGTCTCCTGCCTGGATTGGCGAATTTTCTGGTTGCATTTATCGTTGGGAATGGAACAACGGCTCAAACCATGGCTCATCTTCTCTCACTTCACGTTGCTATAATTGGAGGGCTGATAGTTCTTGTCACTATACTTCACTTCTATCTGTTTGAGAAGTCTGGTCCATTTGGAATAAAAGACAAACCTGAAGAGATCCAGAAAAAGGAAAATCTCCCCTGGTTTCCTGTTAACCTGCTTTATACAGTATTCACATCACTGATCTTTATATCAATTGTTCTTATTTTCTCAGCCGCCTTTCCACAGAAGCTACAGTTGGCATACGGCTCCCTCCAGTATGGACTGACGCCATTCCCAGACTGGTACATTATGCCGGTGTATAAGCTGATGGACCTTGCAGGGTATGGATTGACAACAGGCGGCGTACCTCTTGTAACGTTTTTCCTTATCTCTCTTCTTTTCATACCGTTCATAGATAAGTACAAAGGAACCGAGGCTCTGGATAGGCCAATGATAACTGTCTTTGGTATTTTTTACCTGATAGCGCTTTTCATTATGGGCCTATGGGGTTACTCACAGCCAGGGTTGACTCAGACCAGGCTTTTGACTATGGATATGTGGTGGGGGATCACCTTAATTGCATTTGCTACGGTTTATGCGATGAGATTTGCCAAGCAGGATATGATAAAGAATGAATAAACTGAAAACTGCATACACAATAATAGGAATACAGTTCATTGTTGCAATATTACTATGGTACATATCCGCAGTAGCTTTTTCAAATTACCAGACCATATGGGCAATACTTCTTTTCATAGACCTTATACTTACTTCTTTGGTCGTTCTTATCTCGCTTATCTCGGAAGGGATTTACAGATGAAAATTAACAAAAGATTGGCTCTATTCTACACATCGATGATAATTTACATCGCAGGATCAATACCGCTCGTCCTATACACACTTGTTATATATCCCATTGTAAAACTTTACAATGAGCCGGTATCATCCATGGTCTCGCCTGTATTTGGCAATTATTACAACTTTCTCCTCTCTCTTTTTGTAGTCTCGCTCGTATTTATGCTGGCATCTGTTGCCTTTTTCCTGCTTTCCTTGTTTACTAATGGAAGCAGCGGAGTCAGGAGCAGATTGAGGCTAAGAACCGTTCTACTTCCGGTTCTCCTATACGTTTTTGCATTTGTCCTTATAGGGGTGAGCTACCCATGAGCATCATAAAGAACCTTAGGGAGCTTTACAGGGCTAAAAAAATTGAAATGATAGAAATTTTCCTCTCTCTAATACTCCTGATTCTATCCGTCCCGGTATTTATCTTCTACAATCTGTTTCCGACTATTTCACCTGAAATTGGGCCACACCAGATAGCGAGCTGGCTCTCTGTTACATTAGCCTTTATAGGTTTTGGCACATTGATATATAACATGGGAAAACTTGAAATTTGAGCTTTAGAGGCCTATCTTGTGGTTTCATAACCTTATATTCCAAGGCTGTAAATGATAAAATCTGTCAGACGAATCAGACTATAGAAGTTGTTCCACTGAAGATTAGCAAAATTCATCAAAATCTCTCTATCAAAAGCCAAAATAAAGGTTCAGATTATTTATCTGAATATGAATATAATAACCTCTTCCATGTCCAAAAGTATTAATACTTGTCATACAATGTCTGACAATGAGCGGATCTCTATCTGCGACAATCGAGAACTATTTCAGGAACCTGTTACTCAATAACCTGTACGTTCCTTCCAGCCTGTCATATGTGATGATGATTGGTCTCATGCTCCTTTCTGTGGCACTGATTTTTAAGGGCAGCAAGACATGGGCAGTTTTATTTGCGGTTCTTGGTGCCTATTACGGATACATTTTTTCGTCCTTCATTCTACATTACATTCCTCTGGCAAACACACCGACTTACCTTGTACTCCTCATTGGCATTCTTATCGGTGCAGTCCTGATGTCTGTATTTGTGAAGATAGCCCTGTCTGCCGGTTCAGGTATACTTTCTTTCATCATACTTATAGGGATATATCCGGCTTATCTTCCCGAAGTCCTTGTTGTCAGCGTGATGATATTTGCAATCATATATTTCCTCTACAAGCGCGTTACTATGATAGTAGCTGGCATAATGGGCGCTTTCCTGCTCTGGTTCGTTTTAATCATCCTCGGTCTGACCTCACTAGAGGCCCAGATTGTGGCGGGCGTGCTTTACACTCTTGGATTGTATCTTCAACTGGTCGAAAAATCCAGGAAGAAAGAGGCATACAGGAGAACACGCAGAATTCCTCAATATTACCAGGAATACAGGTACCGGTACTAGATGTATACTAAGATCCCTTAAGCAATCTGGTTAAATCCTCAACAAACTGCAGGGCATCTCCAATATATCCATAATCGGCGTACTTGAAAATTTGGGCTCCAGGGTCCTTATTCACCGCAATCACTGTTCTAGCATATCTTATTCCGACAACATGATTATCGTGGCCGGATACGCCAACCGCAATGTAAAGCGATGGGGATATTGAGTATCCCGTGAGTCCAATCTGCTGCTGCCGAGGAATCCAGTTAAGATCAACTATGGGTCTTGAACCGCCGACAGAGGCATTCAGGACATCCGCAAGCTCTGTCACCAGCGCAACATTTTCCTTCTTGACCAGGCCTTTGCCTATTCCTATAACAGTTTTCGCATCCCTTAGAGGCCGGAATTCCGATGATAGCTCTTCTCTTGACAGTATTGCTTCCGGGAAAGATGATGACAGATCGACTTCCTCGTATGGTATGTCATGCTGTCCGCTCGATATTGGGAATATTCCCTGACGCACAGAAGCCATGGCAGGGCTTGATCTTGAAGTGATTCTGGCAACCATGCCTCCTCCAAACGCTGGCTTGAACTGTATGAGCTTCCCTTCCTTGATATCTAGATTGATACAGTCTGCTGTTAGCCCAAGCGAAAGAGATGCTGCAACATATGATGAAATCTCCCTCCCCTCAACGGTTGAGGAAAATACTACGTAATCTGGTTTCTTTTCCCTTATGTATTTGACAAGATACTCACTGAAACCCTTTATGGAGGCATTATTTAATTTAATGTACCTATTACACCTCATGCCCTGGATTTTGGCACAGTCATCATTGCCCAGGACCACTACAGCAAAAGAGTGCTGAAGACCAAGATCTGAAAGTTTCCCCGCTATCTCGAAAGCGCTTCTTGCGTCATTGTATGATACTACAACCGCATGTTTTGGAAAATTCGGTGCAGGAACTTCTCCACCAGAGTAAGAGGTATGTGCGGGTTCATCTGCAATCTTCTTCCTTACGAGATCAGCGACCTCTTGAATATCTGAAAGCATTTTCACAGTTCTGAAGCTCTCAACTCTTTCTGTTGCTTCTACCAAGGTCGGTGAATCCGATCCCTTCACGGAAGCACCAGTATCTGAAGCCGACCATTTTTCTATGCGCGAACTCATATCCGGAACGCTCGGGCTTACAAATCTTGCCCGATTGATCTTCTCACTCACAGAAACCAGAAAAGGAATTTTCATCCTGTAAGTTGCAAAGCCTGTTTCAAGCTCCTGCTCTATTATTGCATTTGTATCATCAACAAAATCCAGCTTTGAAACAGATGTCTTGAACGGATATCCCGACAGCACCGCAACCTCTGGCGGTATCTGTGATGTTTCTCCATCCAGAGAGTATTTTCCGAGCAGAACAAGATCAGGTTTGAGCTTCAGGACAACCGAGGAAAGCACCTTTGCGGTTACCCATGTGTCTGCCCCAGCAAAAACTGGGTCAGAGATAAGTATTGCCCTGTCTGCTCCCATCCTGAGTGATGAATTCAATATTTCAGATGCAGATGGAGGTCCCATTGTAACAACTGTGACATGACCTCCATGTTTCTCCTTCTGCCTGATCCCCTCCTCGACTGCCCGCTTGTCAAACGGATTGATGATAAGGGGAACCTGATCCCGTTTTATCCTGTTCGTTGCAGGATCAAACTGTATCTTGCTTATCTCAGGTATCTGTTTCACAAATACGAGAATATTCATGCGACTTCGACTAGGATTTCCCCGTTTTCCACCTTTGTCTTATAAGACTTCAACGGAGAGATGTCGCCCGATCCTTCAGGAGGGCTAACAACAGAACCATTGGAAGGCTCGAACGTTGCAAAGTGGTTGGGGCAAATCAGTTTACCATCATCCACAAATCCCTCTGAAAGATCATAATCCTCATGAGTGCAATAACAGGAGGTAGCGTAGAAGTTGTTCTTTATCCTGATTATCAGGACTTCAAGTTCATTCACCTTTGCCTTCATCAAATCGCCGTCCTTCATCGAAGTTTCCTTTCCAACCTTAAACCATGCCATTGTTCCAGATCGAATAATCAAATTATAATCTTTCCTTGCTGGAAGAGAGTAAAATCTCAGTCGCGTAAGATTTGCCTCAGGATCATCGGCGTCTTCAATGTCTAAGAAAATTTTCAATTTTTATACTATCAATAAATACCCAATGGTCATGGCAGAAATCACGGATGATGCGAGAACAAAGTTCCTTCAGGCAGGGAAAATAGGCAGGCTTGCACTTGAGAAGGCAATGTCTGAGATCGAGCCTGGAGCTCTTTTCCTGACTGTAGCTGAAAAGACTGAGGGTCTCATAAGGGAGATGGGAGCAAAGCCATCTTTCCCCGTGAATTTATCGATTAATAACGAAGCTGCGCACTATTCACCAGCGCCAAATGATAAAAAGGTTTTCAAGACGGGAGATCTTGTTAAAGTGGATATTGGAGCGAGCGTAGACGGCTATCTCTCGGACAACGCAGCTACTGTTGAAGTCGGAGAAAAGGGCAGGAATAGCGACCTGATTGATAGCACCAGGGAAGCCCTCAACAAGGCAATTTCTGTTCTAAGGCCAGGGAGCAGGGTTCGTGACCTCGGCACTGTTATAGGAGAAACGATAACTTCGCATGGATTTAAACCGGTCAAAAACCTGGGAGGCCATGGTGTTGGCAGGTACGATCTGCATTCTGCCCCATTCATCCCTAATTATGACGACCAGAATGGCAATGTGCTCAGGCCAGGGCATGCGATAGCAATCGAACCCTTTGCAAGTACGGGTATTGGCATGATACACAATGGCCCTGGTGGCAATATATACATTTTGAGCGGAACAAAGATCAACCAGGATGAACCTGTTTACAGGAACTTCAACACAATACCCTTTGCGTCCAGATGGCTCAAGGATGTAGTTCCGGATCCTGTTTCCTACCTGCGTTCCATGATCAAGGCGCGCCAGGTCTCAGAGTTCGCTATATTGAAAGAACACAGCGGCGCAATGATAGCCCAGTCTGAGCACACAATACTCATTCTTGAAGACAGGATTGTTGTCACAACGCAGTGAATCACAATTTGTTGAGTATCCTCTGCAACACTGTTTCAGCAATCTTCTCTGGCTGAAGAGTTGCATCAAGCTTCTCTATCTCTTGTGTAAGGAGAGTTGAATAGAAAGCCGAGACCCTGTCGAGGTCGACGGCGTTTTCAAGTGAATCGCTGCTTCGGTAATTGGCAATACGCTGCCTGGCAATATCAGTCTTTACATCAAGAAAAAACGTCAGATCCGGCATAAGAGTTATGATCCTTGAAACATATCTCATCCACTCAAGTGCCTGGCTCGTCGATCCAAATGTCCCTGACATTGAAGATCCCTGGTATGCATATGACGATAAGATATACCGATCGCTTATCACAACATCATGATCCTTCAGATTCTCGGCTATTTCCCGCTGATGATTATAGCGGTCGTATGTAAAAAGTAGAAAAAGTGAAACCGGGTCATATGAGTCAGGATTGTCCTCGAGAATCTTTCTCATCCTGGCTGTCGGTTCGGCAGTTACCCAGACCGTCTTTCCAGTTTTTTCAAGCTTCTGCTTTACAATATCAACAACGGTGGATTTACCTGATCCATCAATTCCCTCAAAAACTGCGAAAACCGGCGTCATAATGGGCGCAAGCTAATTGTGCTAAAGCTATTTTATTTTGCCTACTTTAGACAAGGTTTTGCGGCATAAAGAAGAGGGCAATTGTTAAATAGAATGCAGGGCGCTTTGCTTAGGATAAAAGCTTAAATGATATCCTCCTCTATTGGAGTTATGTCTTCCGGTTTTAATACAAGGGCTGTACAGGATGGGGAATTAAGAATCAAGGAATTTGGCAACATGACGACCCCGATCTTTGAGAACTCAACTTTTGCAAATCCAAACGAATCTCAAAATCCGGCTACCGATCATACGAGGGGAAAACCTTACATGTACACAAGATGGGGTAACCCGACGCTGCAGTCGCTTGAAAAGAAATATGCCTCTCTTGACCAGGTCGATGAAGCACTGTCTTTTTCATCCGGAATGGCAGCAATTACATCAAGCGTCCTCGCTCTGCTTAAGAAGGGCGATCGCCTGCTCTCCGTGAATGAGCTTTACGGTGAGACATTCCTCTTCTTCACTAGAACGCTGCCCGATATGGGTATAGATGTCGCTTTCATCTCGACAGATGAGTTGAATCGCAATGAAATAGACTTGACCAAATACAAGGCCATATATACTGAATCAATAGTGAACCCGACTCTTGGTGTATGCGATCTTGAACACCTGGGGTCCAGAGCAGCAGAGGCAGGTTCACATCTGCTGGTTGACGCAACGTTCGCATCTCCATATAACCAGAATCCTTCGAAATTCCATGCGGCCGTGACACTTCACAGCGGAACAAAGTATATCGGAGGTCATGCCGACATAATTCTTGGACTTGCGGGCTTCAGCAAGGATTACCTTGAGAGAATCTGGCTTTCAAGGAAAACGTTCGGCGGCATACCTGACCCGCTTCAGGCATTCCTGGGGCTCCGTGGAATAAAGACACTTGGCTTGAGGATGAAAGCCCAGAATGAAAATGCACAGGCACTTGCAAAATTTCTGGAGCAGCACAAGAGCGTAAGGAAGGTATTTTATCCAGGACTTGAGAGCTTCAGCTACCATGAAGTCGCTAAAAGGAACCTGAAAGGATATGGCGGCATGATATCATTTGAACTCAAGGATGGAGTTCCTGCGGCAAGGAAGATGATGAAGAAACTCAAAATCTGCTCGTCTGCCCCGAGCCTCGGTGGCATTGAGTCCCTGATAACACTGCCCATTGATACAACGCATGCCTCACTTACACCTGCAGAGAGAGCCAAAATGGGGATACCTGAAGGATTGATCAGGTTCTCCGTAGGAATAGAAGACTCAGAAGATCTGATTGAGGATTTCCAGAAAGCCTTAGCCTGAGGGATCAGTAAAGCGAAAGGGACCCAGTGATTGCATCAAGTTGCTCAGAATCTGCGGGACCAGCCCCAAGGCAGGTTACTGTCCCTGGCGGAATCTGCGTGAGTCCGGCATCCGTAATGAGCGATGTGCTTATTCCAGCAGCCTCGAACTTTTCCTTTATTTCATATAATCCTTTCAGGTCATCAACCCTGACAACGACCTTTTTCTGACCCTGATCCAGCCATTGCCTGAAGGTACGTTTATCCTTCTTCATTGAATGAAGCGCCAATGAAACAGCCGCATGTGCTACCTGCGCTGCCATTTTGCCCTTTCCCAGATCCAGATCCCTGCGGACGACAATGATCATCTTCACCTCGCTTACCATGGGACACTCTTCCTTTTCATCCTGAAACCTACAATGTTTACGGCTCTATGTAGCGGAGGTGTAATTATAAGAATAATCAGGATTGCAGGGACATTCCAATATACATGGAAGAAGAAACCAGGAGCAGCAAGATAGAGTAAAAGTAATGCCATCAGTGCGAAAGGGTACTGATCGAGAAGGAAACCGTTCTGGCCGCTTGACATGCCGAGCCTTCTCTTAATAAATGATCCGGCGGCATCGCCCAGCATGGACCCAAGGGAAAGCATTAGAATTGGTATCGAAATTAGTGGAACGAGGAAAGTATAGTTTACATGAGAACCAAGAGCATATGCAATTCCAAACAAGATAAGGCCGAGGATATAACCGAATAATATGCCGCCGGCAAAACCACCCCAGCTCTTACCATCGCCAAGTATCCGTCTTCCGCTCCTGAAGCTCCTTCCAAAATCCATCTTGGTGCTTCCTTTTGTTATTACGGCGGAGGGATTCGCCACAAAGGCAGGTAGGAAGAAATACAGGGAATAAAAGATCTGGAGAAAAATATCAGCCATACATATCCACTGCCTTCAGGACATCTGCCTTTGTCACTATTCCTTTCAAAGTTCCCTCGTCGAAAATAAGTACGGCATTGGAAAACTTGAGTATTGGGTAGATCATGGAAATTGGGCTGCTCTTATCGACCTGCGGAAGGGCCGGGCCCATTATATTCTTGACGATCATGTTTCTCAGCGTCTCTATGGATTTACCGTTGACAAGCAGGTCATTTATTCCTGCCTCGGTGATGGTGCCGACAATCCTCTTCTGCTCCATAACAGGAAGCTGGGAATACCCCTTCTCCCTCATTATGTTGAGAGCCTTGACAACTGACTCAGATGAGCTTATGACTATGACCGTTGTAGACATGATCTTTGAAACATTCATGTCTATTGAGGTTGCGCGCATCCCACTCTCGTTAAGGACTTCATAAATTTTCCTGACCTTCTCGTACGTCGGGTTTATCTCACCTTTTTCGAGTCTAGCGATATAGGACTGGCTAACACCCGTGCGGCCGGCGAGTTCCTTCTGGCTGATACCAAGGTTCTTTCTCATCTTACGTATTTCTGGGATGGTCGGAAGCATTTCTTGACTCATATAGTGACTGCCTAAATAATATTGACCCAAACTTCTTGCCTTAAAGCGTCTATGCATGAATGCCAGTCAAGCGCAGGCTGTCTGGCAACTTTAACAGGAAATACTGAGGTACAATCTCGCCTAAGAATTAATTGAGTAGAGTTTTCTTCTAAGATCCGTCATGTCTCTCGTCTCCCGGATGAGCCCCTGCCTGATCAAGGATGATAATGAATTCTGCGTTGTTCTTCTGTTCAGGCCCGTAAGTTTCATTATCCTGTCCTGGTCTATTGTCCCATGCGAGCTTATGATAAAGTAGACAAACCTGGGGGATGGCCCTCCGGTGATATCAGGCTGTATCGGATGTATTCCGAACGTATCACCTCTCAGGCTCTGGCGCTGCGTTTCAAGAGCGGCAACACTGCTTAGGGAAATATTTCCAAGGTTAACACCCTTCCCAAGCCTGATGATAAGGCTTGTCTGCTGGAACTCCTGAGGTGCCTCAAACATTATCTTCTTGAGACCGAACTCTGAAACTATCGCATCAACCCAGTCCCATTTTATGTTACCAGAATCATCGTAAATCGCAACGCCTTTGCCCGATTCTCTCCCCTCCACTATCACGATATCTGTATCCATGTCGAGTGCGGCACGAATCCTTTCAAGCGTCGCATTCAAGGTCAGTTGGTTTCGAGAATCCTTCTTCCCCACCTCAATATGCACCCTCATTCCAAGTGACTTGGCTAGACCTACCATGGATTTTTTCTCTGCCCTGGATATCTCTATGACACCCTCGCTGATCTCTAATGTCCCAAATCCCAGTGCAGCAAGCTTTCTGATGCAGGTCTCTTGCTTTCCCTTTGTAATACAATACTCAAGCAGCGTGCCTCCGTTGGATACGCTGACTCCCATATGTCTCCACTGGTCAACCCACTTCTTCACATTACCTGCTTCCATGATAAACGGGATACCCCATCCTATCTTTGCAACATCAATGTATTGGGCAACAGCCTCAACTTCCTCTCGTGGAAAAATAGAAATCCTGTCAAGGACCATTGTTATCCCATCAATATGTGGTTTTGGTCTTGATGCATCAATAATTTCCTGTAGAAATTTGGTCACGCACCATGATAAATAAATTATATATGAATATTTATGGTCTTAACATGACAATTTATAAGAAGAATTTTCCAATTGTCTGAATAATTATTGCCTATAAAATGACTTAAAATCCCTTAATACATCAACTCGCATGGAACAAATCGATACCTTTCCAGAGGAGAACTCAAATGCTATTGAGATTGTAAAGTGGGCATCAAGAAAATACGAAACAAATGCAATCTTCGCCTGCAGCTTCAGTGCAGAGGATATGGTTATACTTCACATGATCGTTACATGCAGGGATGCAGGCATCCAGATTCCGGAAGTTATTACGCTTGACACTGGAAGGCTTCACGAGGAAACCTATGCAGTCATGCAGTCTGCAAAGGAAAAATATGGCATTGAATTCAAGGCGCTGCACCCGGACGCAAATGCCCTGAGCGAACTGGTGAGCGAGTATGGCCCGAACCTGTTCTACAAATCTGTTGAGTTGAGGCAGAGATGCTGTAATGTACGGAAAACATTACCGCTCAACACCGCACTTGAAAACAAGCTTGCATGGATAACTGGTCTCCGCAGGGAACAGTCGCCAGAAAGGTCACAGGTAAAGAAAATATCCAGGGACGTTGCAAGAAATGGCATCATAAAGATTAACCCAATTGCAGACTGGAATGCTGAAGAAGTCTGGAGCTACATACGGCAACATGATGTACCTTACAACAGCTTGCATGATAAAGGGTTCCCAAGCATTGGCTGCGCTCCCTGCACGCGCGCCGTTCTTCCCGGCGAGGACATAAGGGCAGGAAGATGGTGGTGGGAGGGCGGAAAGAAGGAATGTGGGATACATGAACTATCCCTGGACCCCAGAAACATGATCTCCGGGAGATAGAGTGCATGCTGTCTGAACCGCATGGTGGTAAACTTATCTCCATACAGGAACTAGATCCTTCGGAAACATCCGGACGTGACATCGGAATAAGAATCCAGGTAAAGGAAGATATGAGATCGACGATAAAATTGATCTCCCATGGTGTATACAGCCCGTTGAAAGGTTTCAATAATCGTGAAGATCTTGGCTCAATCCTCAGGGAGCAAAGGCTTTCGGACGGCACGATATGGTCAATGCCCATACTGCTTCCGGTCGCTGAAAGCATTTATCCTTCCATCATGGAAGGAGATGAGATTATTTTATCGGATAGCATGGGCCCGGTCGCTTCAATGATGATATCGGACAAATTCAGGATAGACCTAAAAGATACGAGCCGACATATATTCGGTACAGATAGTCCGGATCATCCGGGGGCAAAGAGGTTCCTGAGCAATGGCAATCTTTTCGTGGGTGGTGACCTGATCAACGTCTTCAAGTACAATCTCCCATTCCATGAAAGGGTATTGTATCCACGGGAGACAAGAAGCTATTTTGAGCGCTTGGGATGGAAAGACGTGGTTGCATTCCAGACCAGAAACATTCCCCATCTTGGACATGAATACATGCATCTTAAGGCACTCGAATTGCATGACGGATTGTTCATAAACCCAGTAATTGGGAGGAAAAAGAGTGGTGACTTCCGTGATGAGGCAATCATAGCAGCATATGATGCGATGCTAAAGCATCACTATCCGGAAGGCAGGGTCCTAATTTCTCCCATTAACTATGAAATGCAATACGCGGGTCCCCGTGAAGCTTTGCATCATGCAATAATGAGAAAGAATTTTGGCGCTTCCAGTTTTATAGTAGGAAGGGATCATGCCGGAGTCGGAAATTTTTATGGCCCATTCGATGCCCAGAGAAACTGTGATTCATTCGAGGATCTTGGCATAAAAATACTAAAATTTGAAGAAGCATCGTACTGCAGGAAGTGCAATGCAGTATCATTTACAGGTGATTGTAATCATGCTCCTAGCGAAAGGCTCAAGTATAGCGGAACTGAAGTGAGGAGAATGATCCTGTCAGGCTCATCCGCAGAGAAGATAAGTGTCCGGGAGGAAGTTCTCGATTCTGTAAGAAAAATAAGTCCGATTTTCCAGGACTGATCCCTTATTATCCAAGTCCCTGGTCTCTAAAGAGGCACCTCTTCATGCAGGATTCAGTAAAATAGGTCATTGGCCTGGATATTCGATCGTTCCAATCCAGCATAGCGGCTTCAGTCTCCTTAAGCATATTATTGATTTTTTACCTAAATGTATTTTAGGGGAAATCAGATTTGGTATCATTGATATACAAAATATCCGGTAATGTAATATATAGTAACGATGCAAAGGTAGGGGACATCTCATATCAGGGGACTGGCATGCGCTTCTATCAGGCCATATTTACCGGGCCTGTCAGTTTCACGCTTGAGAGAATGGCGAGAGGCTTCAGGATTCTTGACAGCGGAATGGACATGGGAAAAACGGGGCGCGGATATGTTATCGAATATAATTTCCAGACATACAGACCCAGGAGCGACCAGCTGAGGCAATTCATAATGAGCAGGATAAATAGCCTCGAGGTAGAATCCAATGGAAGTACCGTTTTTACGATTAACAGGATTGCAGATGGCTTCACCATTGACTCTAACGATAATACTGCACTAGTTCCTGCATTTGCAATGTACTCAATTTTATCCCAATACACTATTGCGGGAGGCATGAACACATATATACAGGCGCGTGCCCAAGTTCCCTCCTTATATCGTGGTATTTCCACGGCACTTGGGTTTGCTGCACTGATATTTCTCTTCACTGCTGGGGCAGGTTATCTACCTGTTTACCTTAGCTATATTCTATTTCTTGCTCTTCTGATCTCTTCTTATGTGGTGAGGTATGCGGGCAGGGCTTCGACAAGAAGAAAGGGTAAAATCGATCAATGAGAACAGATTTCCAATTCCATTCGTCTCTACTTAGCGATTCAAGCGTAGCTCCAGAAGAATTCTTGATTTTGGCTCTGTAGTTGAGACTTCGGCATTGAGTAAAGAAACTGGCATTCTTTCCTATATATTCTATAAACAAAGACTGCTGCATGGGCAGCATCTTGAATGCCATGAGTGCATTCTCTCATCGCTTTTCTTTTTGAGCCAACTTCAATGCTTCAACTAATGAGTAATAATTGATTGGAAATGAAAATTGTGTTGCTTCATCAGTCGCATGTTATGTTTTAGTGAACAGAAAATCCTATAGGTTATAATGTCTGAAGATAATGTTCTTGAAATTATCTGCAGCAACCATTACAGCAAATGCAATCGCAAGAACAAGTAGCACATATTCAATTGGTATCGCAGTTACAAGTATTCCAGTGGCAGATATTGCGGAAATGAAGATTATATCGCAGATGCTCGCAAGCAGAAGCCACTTGCTCGGTCTGGAACTCCAGAACCTCTTCCTTTCGCGAACCATATAGACGGTGAACTGACCGGAAAATACAAGCATGTCAAATATGTAAGTCTGGATCTGACCAAGGGTAAGGTTAAGCTCGGTTGCAGTCCATAGCACAAAAAATGCTTCAGCTATTACGAACGCGGATAGGCTGATTGATGATCCTACGAGCGACCTGACGTTCCACTTTTCAGGTTTGTTTGAGAACCTGACATTGTCTGTCGCAATGGCCATCGTCGCAAAGTCATTTGCAAATAGGAGCAGGATCACATCAAAAGGAGTGGTGACGAAGAATCCATAAATAAAGAAGGAGATCGTGAGGAAAAACGCCACTTGCATAGTTTTTATAATCTTGTTGAGAGTGTAAGTAAGCATCCTCTGGAATATCTTTCTGCCATCCTCTACTGCACTGACTATATCCATTATTCCCTGATGCGTAAGGACTATGCTGGCGGAGGCCTTTGCAACGTCAGTAGCAGTGGATACCGCTATGCCGACTTCTGCCTGCTTCAGTGCGGGGGCATCATTTACGCCATCGCCAGTCATCCCTGTGATGTGCTTCTTTCTTTGGAGAGCCTTTACGAGATTGAATTTATCTTCCGGAAGGACTTCTGCAAAAGCATCACAATCCTCCACATCCCATTCGCCATCGGAAGAGGCTGGAATCTTGCATATTTTTTCTCCCATTCCAATTTCCCTGGCTATCTCCAACGCAATGGGCTTAGAGTCGCCTGTTATCATTCTGGGTCTGATGCCAAGTTCCCTGATCCTCTTTATGAGCCCGGCAGAATCATCCCTAGGCGTGTCATGAAGCGGTATTAAGCCGCAGAACTCATAGTCCTCCCCATTGACCGACCGGGCAACGCCAATGGATCTGAACCCCTTCATAGCAAGCTCTTCAACCTTTCGTAGAACACTTTCTTTCTCAACTTGCTTGCTTAATTCAAGAATTACTTGCGGAGCACCCTTAGTTACACTCATTATCTTGCCTTTCCCTTGTGCGACGGCTGCTGTTCTCTTTGTTGACGGATCGAACGGCACAAATTTTTTTACTTCATAGTCCTTTGAATCAATTCCCGCACGTCTTGCATGTTCAAGTACTGCTAAATCGATAGAGTCCTGGCTCGAGACATCTGAAGCCAGAACGGCGTATAATAGCATTTCCTTCATATCAACGCCGTAAGCTACAGGATCAGATACGGAAATCCTGTTTTGAGTCAGCGTGCCTGTTTTGTCGAAACATATCGCGTCCATCGATGCTGCATCCTCTATGGCGGAAAGCCTCGTGACTAGGGCACCTTTTTGGGAAAGATCAATGGCTCCATATGCGCTTGCA
>JAMCPG010000047.1:865-3273 GCA_023379845.1 Thermoplasmatota archaeon | reverse complement strand
CGGACCGATGAAGGACCCGACCTCACTGTCGAACGGCTCCGTATAAGCTGTAATCATGGATTCTGAACCGACTGTCTTGGACGCCGGGGCAGAGTAACGTGCGTATTGAGTACCGTTATAAGTGTAATCGATAAGCGATGGCTGGAAGTAGTAGTAACCGGATCTTGTGAGATTATATCTAACAACGAAGGAAGTGCTCGAATGCGCTGCTATACTGGCGAAGGTATGATTCCCCGATCCCGATGTTCCAAGAATGAGCGATGAGTAATCGGTTGAGAAGGGCGATGTCACCCTGACATTGTATATCGGGTCAGAACCATTGTTCCAGACTGTCGCTTTCACGGAGACTGATGATTCGGTTGTAGCATTGATCGACGTGGAGAGTGCTACCGCCTGCGTTACCCTACTTGATATGTTTCCAAGAACAGTGCCGGGGCCAACGGAAACAGTTGAGTTAACATGAACTCCAGGATACGAGGAGTTGAGTCCCATAGATGTCACAAGGTTTGCGTCATTTGAAAATACATTGACGAAATAGCCCCCCAGCCCGGGTATGCTGACATTATACGGATATGATCCTGGAGCAATGAGCATCATCATTTCAGGATCAGGGTAATTGAGGCTGAATGCCTGATCTATTCCAGTGAGCATGCTTACAGTAAGGTTATCCTTTCCTGTGTGCGAGCTGATCTTGAAGTCGTTGGATGCAAACAGGCCCGCAAACTGTACCAGGCCGGTAGGACCGATACTGGATGTGTTCACGCTGACAGGGAAGACATTACTGAAGCCGGAGAACTCGGAAGCCGCAACAAACCCGCTCATGAATATGGAGGATCCGAGTGTATCGTTTTGGCTTCCGGGAATAACCCATCCATTGCTTACCTCCGAAGCAAGCAGGTCCGCCGCAATTCCACTGGTGAATGATGGAATCGCATTCTTTGTAAAGTTTGCAACGGCTCCCCCGAAAGCTGCATCCGAAGCATAAATGAAGAAGGATGTGCTTGCCAGTCCGGGAATCTTGATGCTGCCTGAACCGGAGAAGCTGAAAATAAGTACCTGGCTGCTTATGCCATACTCTGAAAACACTTTTTGTGCAGCAGAGCTTGCAGTCGAAGTCGACACATTGCTGCTGAAACCGACCAGGAGAAGCTCCGGAGGCAGTAGGTTCAGAAGGCTCTTGAGGCTGAGAGTCCCGACACCGGCTGACGCTGATCTTGTCAGCGGATTGTAAAGCAGGTTCATCAGAGAAGATGAGGACATCATGATAGCGAAGCTTGCACCATCAAGACCCGCAGGCGATATTGCCGAACCATTCGATGCACTTTGCATCATCGTCAGCAGCGTGTATACTGAACCGTTCGGTGAAACAAGGAAATTAGCTGTCTGGGTTGAAGATCCCTGCACGGAGACATTGGAATATTGTTGCAGGAGCAACCCGCTTCCAGCCATGGACGAGTAAGCGTAATATGGAAGATATGCCAGGATTGCAGGATCTGATGCTATATTTTTCTCAAGCCCAACGCTAGCCGCTGGATTGTTCACATAACTGTTGCCACTGCCGGTCGGGACTGCAACTGTTCCCAAGATCAGGACAACCAGGACGATTGCTGCAAGGATTGTCAGCACTGGAGCAGCACTTACAGGTGGGGCAGAAACCGCTTCTGCGGACGGCACCCTCTTCTTCCTGAAAGGTTTTCCTATAAGGTAGCCGACAACTCCTGCAACTGCCACCACTATTACAAAGTTTATGATATCGTATATTGCGAATGGGAGGATTACAGATTCGATGCTGGAAACTCCTGCAGTTCCTCCGAATAAGGATGATTCAAGTCCTGGCAGGATATAAGGTATCCTCCTTATGATTGGCTCGTTGACGAGCGACGCCAGGTTGGTCCCCTGTGGAACAGCACTTATGAACGAAGAGAGGCCTCCAAGCCCCGAGGTCGAAAGTCCTGACCCTCCCAAGCCAGGTATCGGAAGGGGTCCGCCTGATCCAAGCAGGCCTGTCTGGCTTACAATATAGAAGCCTGTCAGGAAAATGAAGAACCATGAAAGGCTGAAAACAGAGACAGCAGCGCCTATTGCCCTGCTTCCCTTGCCTGCCGCGAGTCCTATTACCACTGCAACCATTATCTGAGTTGTTATGAGGAGCGTGCTGCCGAGGGGGTTTCCGAGAACAAAATATAGAAGGCCGAACAGTACGTACACTTCAGGTCCGAAGTGAGGAGAAAGCCAGTTCTCTAGGGGAATATAGAATGAGGAGAGTACAAAGAACTCCATAAGTGCAAGAACCGTAAAACCTGCCAGAATGCCGCTTAGCTTTCCCATCTGACCCTGCTATTCAAAACAACAAATAAATATATTCCTTCAACAGTTGGTTCCGCATTGCAATAAGAGAATTTACTTTT
>JAMCPG010000047.1:0-855 GCA_023379845.1 Thermoplasmatota archaeon | reverse complement strand
GAAAGCATATTTTATCCCTCAGCATTACAGAATGTGTTTCAGGTCGAGAAATTCCTGGATGACGGCCAGGAATATATCAGGAAGAATGTTGTGGGAAAGGCTATCGTGGCATGCTCCGGCGGCTTGGATAGCACGATAGTTGCAATACTAGCAAACAGGGCAATCGGAGGCAAGTCTACTGCTGTCTTCATAGATACAGGATTCATAAGAATAGGCGAGAAGGAAAAGACAGAGGCAATCTTTAAAAAGTTCAACCTCAACTACAGGATCATAGATGCATCGTCAGCCTTTATAGGTGGCCTGAAAGGCGTCACGGATCCTGAAAGAAAGAGAAAAATCATAGGAAAGATATTCATCGAGGAGTTTGAGAAGGTCGCAACTGAGATAGGTGCAGAGAGCCTCATGCAGGGCACCATCGCTCCTGACTGGATAGAGAGCGGCGGTGGCGTCCGGGATGTAATAAAATCGCATCATAACGTTGGAGGCCTACCGGAAAAGATGAACCTGAAGCTTGTTGAGCCCCTGCGCGATCTCTACAAGGACGAGATAAGGGAAATTGCCAAATACCTGGGGCTGGAATCCTCCAAGCAGCCTTTTCCGGGACCCGGACTGGCAGTCAGGATACTTGGCGACATCACGCCTGAACGGATTGCCATCATTAAGCGAGTTACCGAGATCGTGGAAAGAGAGGTAGAGGCAAAGCTCAAAAACAGTTTACCATGGCAGTATTTTGCCATACTTACGCCAGTGAGAACAACAGGAGTCCATGGTGACAAGAGATCTTTCGGTGAAACCATCGCGATAAGGATGTTTGAAACCAGCGATGCGATGAGCGGAACATTCTCGAAGCCACCA
>JAMCPG010000046.1 GCA_023379845.1 Thermoplasmatota archaeon | reverse complement strand
CAGTCCATGAAGAATGAATACCTGTACCTCAGGCATGTACCTGACATGCCTGAAGCAGGAAGGACCGAGACTGCCTACGCTGCGAATGAAACTGGTGCATAACAATGCACAATGTTTTAAGAACGGTTAAATATTTTCCTTCTCCTGACTCTTACCGATATAGGTTTTTCTTCATGTCCGTCTTGCCTGAAACTGTCCTGGAGGATAAACAACAGATGCTTCTCACCCACCTGTTCCTATATATATTATCGATTTACCTGCACTTCCAGGTTCTAAACACGATAGACCAAAAGTACTGCACGTTGGATTTTTCCTGATATTATGAAAGATCAAGGTGTGCAAAATTCAAAAGTCCGAGACCATGAATAGGGCACCAGGAAAAGGAAGTCATGGAGCGCCCTGAGAGCGACCTAGAAATGCTATGTAAAAATCGATAAGTTAAGGTTAAGTATTTCTTTGCGTTGATATAATATTGAATAAGAAAGCCTTATTCGTAGTGACGGTGGCAGTCTCAGTAATACTTGTGGGCGCTTCAGTTTACATAATTACAGGTTCGCATTACAATAAGACACCTGAGAACCTTGATATAGCACAGGTCAGGCAGTTCCTTGGAAACAACTGGACCCTGATAAGAACCTCATATGAAATAATAAGCAAAAACTCACCCTTGGCAAATATATCGATATATAATCAGTCCATTGAAATTTTTATGGAGGGAAATATGTCCATAGGTTCAGTAACTATACTTTTCCTTAATTCTTCTGCCGCTTTACTTTATTGGAATAATTTTGTAAATGGTACAGGGCGTGGTTTCCCAGTCTATGACATTAATGGAGGTAGATTCGAATTCGTTAACACCTCTGCTGGCAGTTTTCAGTCATCTTATCTTATAGGGATTAAAGGATCCACCGTTGGAGTTGTCTACTCCAATGCATTTACATTTAGCCTCCAACAGGCAAAGGGACTTATGGGTGACCTTCTATCAGACATGTAATTTTGAAAAATACAAAGTAAGACTGTTTTATCTAACTGCACTGAATCTGGTCCAGAAACATTCCAGATAGATGCACAATTCTCTCAAATGCCAGGCAGAATCCCAATATCATACTCAGACAACATGGCTTTCCATTATAACGAGTCATTCTATGATCATAATTTTACCTATATAAACGAAAATAAGGTATCTTTTCTTCTAATTGTTGATATTTGTCCCTGTCATTTATAAATGTCGTTCTTCCCTCTTCTGTTGAATGTTTGGATGTAATTCATAAAGTAATACATTGCAGCAATATATTATATGGCTTGCAAGAAAGCAATCTTTCTGCTTATCATCGTGAGCGAGAAAACCCACCTCTTCAGGGGTGGGATGAAAGCGAACTGCAAAATATATAAAGTTGAATGGTGTAATGAATATGGTCATCTTGAAAAGCACATACAAATTCAGGGCATATCCTTCAAAGGGACAAAAAGCTATCCTTAATCACCAGATGTTTCTCTGCAAGGAACTCTACAACCATCTCCTTGAAAAGGCAAAGCAACACTTTAAGGACACTGGAAAGACCTTCACAAAATACGATATGATAAAGTGGGTTACAAAATTCAAGAAGGAAAATCCAGAATACAATGAGGCATATTCACAGGTATTGCAGAACGTCCCAGACAGGCTCTCAAAGGCATACAAGAACTTCTTCAGGAGGGCAAAGGAAAAACGTGGAGGCAAGAAGATAAAGGTCGGATTCCCACGTTTCAGGAACTTCGTATCGTCATTGACATATCCCCAGTCAGGATTCAAAGTCGAAAAGAAAAAGGTTGACCTCTCAAAGATAGGAAGAATAAACTTCGTGGGCCATAGGGAAATTGAAGGCGACATCAAGACGCTATCCATAAAGAAAACCAAATCTGGGGAATGGTATATCACGATTTCAGTTGAAAAGGAAGATACAATTCCATTCAAGAACGGAAAGGAAGCCATCGGAATAGATTTAGGGCTTAAGGAATATGCCACCCTGTCAGATGATACGAGGATTCCAAATCCAAGAATCTCGAATAAATCCATCGGCAAATTGAAAACAATTCAGAGAAGGCTCTCGAATAAAAAGAAAGGAAGTAAGAATCGAAGAAAAGCTAAGATAAAACTTGCAAGGATATCGGAACACATTGCAAGGCAGCGTGATGACTTCCTTCACAAGACATCACATCGTCTTGTCAATTCATACTCGTTGATTGCATACGAGGGACTGAAGATTACAAATATGGTAAAGAACCATAACCTTGCAAGACAGATAACAGACGCTTCCTGGGGCAGCTTCACCCAATACCTTTGCTACAAGGCTGAAAGTGCTGGTTGCAGAGTTGTAGGCGTGAACCCAAGAAACACAACAAGGACATGCAGCAGATGTGGAAATATACAGGATATCGGATTGAGTGAAAGGACATATCTTTGCCAAAAATGTGGACTGAAGATTGACAGGGACTTGAATGCCGCAATAAATATCCTGACTACCGCAGGACATGCGGGAAGTAACGCCTCCGGAGACATTGTAAGACCTCGATTCGAGGCGAATGTCGTTGAATCAGGAACTATACTTGGTGGTTTAAGATGACCAATCAAAAAGCCATCATTGGAAGCCCACGCTCTATAGGCGTGGGAGGATGTCACTTTGCGTCGATGAGATAAATTTGATAGACATTTTTAAAAAACCATCCCTGACTTTAAAGCATTTGTCTAGTGTGAATAGGAAGACATATAGGCTTTAGAAGATGATGAAAACATTTAATGCTGATCTGAAGTGATGCAATACGATCTGCATTGTTCACCACTAAAAAGGTAAGGCACTCCCCCGAAGAGTAAGTCGGCTGAGTTAGAATGTTTCGCCTGTAACATAGGTCCGAGCGACATGTTCTCTGTGAGGAGAAGAGATGAACGCGTTAAGCCCTCTGAGGTTCGCGGCCAAAGTCAGCTAGCTAATCCTTGCGTCCCGATCTGCAAACCCAGGAAAGCAACAAGCTCCCCGAGTAAGCCGGTGATAGTTGACTCATGCACAACTAATTTTCTTCGATAAGTTTATCATTATTTCAGTGCTGAGCATTTATGACAGGGATAATAAATATATCGTCCTCCAGGGAAGGCGACCAGATCAGCATACAGAATACCTGCGATGGGGAGGATATCTCTCCTGCCATTTCGTGGTCAGGTTTTCCGCCAGAAACGAAATCATATGCGATCATAATGGATGATCCGGATGCACCCATGGGTACATTTGTGCACTGGGTAGTTTATGATATTCCATCCAGCATAACGGAGATGAAAGAAAACTTTCCAAAGGTCCAAGTAAGCGAACATGGCATTACACAGGGCAAGAATGATTTCGGAAATTTCTGTTACGGAGGTCCGTGCCCTCCAGGTCAAAAGCCACACAGATATATTTTCCATCTCTATTCCACGCTGTCGGATCCAACGCTACCTGCAGGAATGAATAAGAAGAAACTTCTACTTTCCCTTGAGGGAAGAATACTTGAAGAGAAAACTTTCACTCTTAGCTATAAGAGAAGGAGATGAGCCTTGAGTCATAACTTGAATGTTCCAATCATTCTCAAATTTTGATTTTGCTGAAGCGAAAGTATGAGTATAAATACTTATAAACCTGTTCAGCTTGCATAATTATGCCAGTTCACAGCAGTATGACATCAAGCATGGTCGTGTTAAAGGATGTAAAGTTAAACAAGCCTCTTGTTCTCCTGAGTTTTCTGGACAATTCAGCGATCGGTGTCATGACGCTGAAATACATTATAGAGAACCTGAAGATGAGCCAGTTCGCCCATGTATCGTCTCCTTTCGTTCCGCCCGTAACGGTGTTCGTTGCCGACAAGCTCCGACATCCATTCAGGCTGTACAGCGACACCGAGGGTAAATATTGCATTGTACTCAGCGACATTCCGGTCGATCCTGAAGGATATTATGAGATATCAAATGTGATCGCAGACTGGCTGAAGGATATTAATCCCAGTTTTGTGGTTAATATTGACGGATTCCCTGTAGACAAGGTCACCGACGGGAAGAGAATATTCGGGGTGGGTGACAAGAACGCTATAACTATTCTGCAAAAGAATAAGATACCGCTTGCACAGTCCGCTCTGATTACGGGGATGGGTGGCGCTATCCTGAATGAATCCATTCTTCGCCAGCTGCCGCTCATGAGCCTTCTCGCCATGACGATTGAAAATATACCGGATCCGGCTGCCGTTCTGGCGACTGTCGAGACTCTCAATACAATATTTGGAATGAAGATTGATACCGGCCCGCTTAAGGAGACAGCGTCAAAGTACCATGAAGAGATGAAGAGGATCATGGAGGATTACGCTAGGCTCCAGTCAGGTGACAAAAAAGCCGACAGCATGTATGCCTGATTTCTCGAGGCTTCCATCTTTTCACACCAAGAATGACAAAATACTTTATATCTCGTATTATTTACTGATTTACTATCATGGTCAAGTATAAGTGGGTCGCCCTTTCAAACACGACAATCGGCGTCCTGATGGCCTCGATAAATGGCACAATAATCCTGATTTCTCTGCCAGCAATCCTGGGGCCATCCGGGATAAACATCAATCCTACAGCTCCTGGAACATTCATCTATCTGATCTGGCTGATAATGGGTTACAATATCGTTACGGCCGTTATCCTTCTCACACTCGGAAGGCTGTCAGATATTTTCGGCAGAACGAGGTTGTTTAATCTCGGTTTCGTCATTTTCACAGTCGGGTCTATTCTGCTCTTCCTGACACCCAGCAAGGGAGATACGGGTGCGCTTGAACTGATCGTATTCCGCCTTGTTCAGGGATTGGGGAGCGCTTTTCTATTCGCAAACAGCACTGCAATTCTTACAGACGCCTTTCCCCTGCATGAGAGGGGTAAAGCACTGGGGTTGAACCAGGTCGCGGCGCTTGGCGGATCTTTTGTCGGCCTGATCCTTGGAGGGGTTCTTGCCATTTATGACTGGAGGCTAGTCTTTCTGGTAAGCGTTCCCATTGGAATCCTTGGAACAGTCTGGTCACTTCTTAAGCTCCAGGATCATTCTGTCAGGGACAAGAACCAGAGGATCGACTATGCAGGAAACATTGTATTTGGGGTTGGAATAACCATACTGCTCCTGGGATTGACGTACGGTCTTCTTCCCCCATCAAGTGGCACAGGCACTATGGACTGGTCGAGTCCATGGGTAATTTCTGGCCTTGCTGGTGGTGCATTCCTGCTGTTGATGTTCCCGTTTGTGGAGAAGAGGGTGAAGCAGCCAATGTTCAAGCTCTCGCTTTTCAAGATAAGGGCTTTTGCCTTTGGAAATATTGCTTCCCTACTTGCCTCGCTTGGACGAGGTGGGGTCATGTTCATGCTCATTATACTGCTGCAGGGTATCTGGCTTCCAATACATCTCGCACCCAACATACCGTATATTGATATTCCATTCTGGGCCGGAATATACATGGTACCGATGACGCTTGGTTTCCTAACAATGGGTCCGCTTGGTGGAGCGCTCTCCGATCGCTACGGTGCAAGGGGAATAGCAACTATAGGCATGGTGATTGTTGCCGGGGCATTCGTCATACTGACATTTTTCTCTGCAAACTTCAGCTATATTCCATTCGGTGCCACCCTTTACATGATGGGGTTCGGTTCTGGGATGTTTGCAGCACCGAACACAGCAGCAATAATGAACTCCGTCGCTCCCGATAACAGGGGAGTGGCGTCGGGAATGGTCGCAACAGTAAGAAATGTGGCACAGACCGCCAGTCTCGGCATATTCTTCACAATAGTCATATTTGCACTATCAACCAATCTTCCCGGATATTTTTCCGCTGCTCTCACATCCGCCGGAGCCCCTCAGTTGATTCCATTTATCTCCAAGACGCCACCTACAGAGGCCCTGTTTTCGGCGTTCCTGGGATATAACCCAATGGTCCAGATCCTGTCGGGCATCCAGCTCCAGGCGCCGTCAGTGTATGCATCGCTCTCGACCACAGCCATCAATCTTATGACGGCGAGGTCCTGGTTTTCGTATGCACTTGCTCCGGCTGTCATGCAGTCCTTGAGAGACTCATTCTACATCGGCGCTCTTCTGTCTGGTATGGCTGCTGTGCTGTCAGCTTTAAGAGGTAAAAGATATATGCATCATGTTGCACCTGGTGAAGAGGATCCATCGATGAGGGGAAACGATGACAGCAAAATTTCAGTAAAAGCGCCGAATACAAGATCGCATAATACTAATGGAGGCATGAGGAAGTAAATGGCAGATCCTGATATATCGTTAAAAGTTTGGAGATCATTCGTCGAAACATGGAAGACATGGAAAAGAGCCGTTGATTTCAATCTCGAGTCAATGGGCATTGGAAGCACAACGTATACAATGCTTCGTCACCTGAAAGAAAATGGACCCATGCCGATGGCAGAATTGGCCTCTCTTCTGATGGTGACGCCCGGATGGATAACGGGACTTGTTGATACTCTGGAGGAGAAGGATCTAGTTCAAAGAATCCGAAGCACAGAAGATCGAAGAATTATCGAAATCAGGATAACTGATGCTGGGACATCCGTCTACAAGAAGGCAAGCGAAGTTCACATGGCCTTCATCAAGGACTGCCTGGAACAGCTGGATGACAATGCAGCAATGTCCCTGCTTGAAAACATGGAGAAACTCAGATCAACTGTACTTACCAGAAAGAGTGTCATCAAGAGTGGCTGAGAATGGCTTCTTTTATGGAAGTCATGAGGATATAAACTTCCCCTGATGACTTCTGACCGCTTGGCTTCTCACCAATATTCATGATCAATAAGATACCCATGGTGGGTCTTGAGTTCAGGAATCATGATCTCATAAGCTACATGAATCTCATGTGCCCGCAAAGCCTTTTTAGGAACGTTGTGAAGATTGGTACCTGTATAAGGAAGCTAGAGAACGGAACAGTATTCAGGGTATAGGAATATATCTGCCGGGACTGCAGATACTCGTTTGTGGCAAGACCTCTTAATTATGGTTACGGAAAACGTTATCCAGACGATATGAAAGAGAAGGGGATACGAACAAGGGTAAAAACCTCTCAGGAAGAAGGCAGACATATTTCACACAATAGGAAGGATCATAATATCTCATGAATCTATAAGGAAGACAATTCTTCAAGTTCCCTTAACACTGAGGAAAGCATCCGGTTGCTTCGCATACGATGAAAAGTATGTCCATAATTAGAGGCTGGTCATTGCAGTTATCTGTGCCTGAGACAGAGATGACATTGTGCTATTGCTCATATAATGGCTGGAGATAATAAGGAATTCGTAACTTCCGTCAATGCCTGCGGAAAAAGACAGGCTGATCAACAAGAGGCTTATCGAGGTATAGTCATACTTAAAACCCCTGAAATTTCCTGTATTCAGGTTGATACCCAGAAGATGGTATTCAGTAGATAATGATGTATTTATAGAAGCAAAAGACTGCTCTGCGCTAGCGGACGAGTTGAATTTTGCCACAGAGATTAACAGGTAACCCCCGCTTGATGTGTTGTAATATCTCGACTGTGTGCTTTGGCTTCCCGAAGACGAAGATGTGGATGAGGATGATGTTGATGATGAAGTATAATTCTGCTTTGTTATTGAAGACGCCTGGCTTTCAGAAATAAAAGCGTTATGTGGCCCTACAGGAATGACATAAACAAATAGTAAAATTATTATTACCACCACAACGGCCAGGACAGCTATATTTCTCTTTAAATGGGTTTTTGCCACGCTATCTGATCCTGACGTGTAATATTATTTTTTGCAAATTATCACAATGCTGAGTTTGAACTGAATACATTTAACATGGAGAAAAATGCATCTACTGATAAATTGCAGCCATGTCGATGCAAAGAATGCATGAGTTGGTCTTTTGCTTTCGCCACATAAATGTTTGTGCTTCATAACAATTGACTAAAAGTTTTTCTCAGAAATACATTAATATGATGAAGCATATGCAAAGCATGGAAGATATGATAAGATGAATCCATCACACTACAGGGATCTTTATGAACAAAACTGCTTTAATCCGTTCGATATTCTTGGTTTGCATAGGGATTCCATAAGGCATACTATTACGGTATACAGGCCGGGCATCAAAAATGTAAAAATATCAGCAGGCTCCAGTACCAAGGACGCATATCAAGATGCTGACGGGGTATTTTCGGCGGAATTCGAGGAGGAACCTGAATCACACTATCATGTCATATACAAGGGAGAGGATGGCATGGATCACGACGAGATTGATCCATATTCATTCCCGCCAGAACTCAGCAGTTATGATATCTACTTATACAGGGAGGGAAACCTGCAGTATGCATACAGAACGTTTGGGTCTCATTTTCATTCAAGAGATGGTATTGAGGGAACGAGATTCGTCGTCTGGGCGCCGAACGCGAGGTCGGTCTCGGTGGTCGGAGACTTTAACATGTGGGACATCAGGAAATTTCCGATGCAGAATGTCAATGGATCGGGCATCTGGGAAATATTCATTCCTGGCGTTGGATATGGCGCTTTTTATAAATTCGCGCTGAAGACACCGGATGGGGAGATAGAGTACAAGTCCGATCCATTCGCTTTCAGGATGGAGAAGAGGCCAAGGACAGCTTCGATAGTCTCTGACCTGAGCCATGCATGGTCGGATTCGCACTGGATTCAGAAGAGAGAGGATGTTCAATCCATCCGCTCACCGATCTCAATCTATGAGATGCATCTTGGTTCCTGGAAACGTCCCCAGGACGGAAGGGACTTCTTCACCATTAGGGAAATCGGTCCTCAGATTATTGAATATGTTAAGAAGATGGGTTTTACACACATTGAGATCATGCCGTTGATGGAACACCCTCTGGATGAATCATGGGGATACCAGGTCGTCAATTATTTTGCGCCCACTTCAAGGTATGGTGAGCCATCCGACTACATGTGGTTCATACAGGAGTGCCACAGGAATGATATTGGCGTCATCCTGGACTGGGTACCCGCACATTTTCCAGCAGATGAGTATGGCCTCTATAACTTCGACGGAACGCATCTTTATGAGCACGCGGATCCAAGGAAAGGGCTTCATCCAGACTGGGGCACAAGGATTTTCAACCTGTCGAGATTTGAGGTGAAGAACTACCTCATATCAAACGCCATTTTCTGGGTCGATATGTATCATGCAGACGGGATCAGGATAGACGCAGTAAGTTCAATGCTTTACCTCGATTATTCCAGGAAGGAGGGTGAGTGGATCCCGAATGAGTATGGCGGGAGGGAGAATCTTGATTCCATAGCTTTTCTGAGAGGGCTGAATGATACCCTGCATGAAAGCTTTCCTGGAGTCATAACTATTGCCGAAGAATCCACCGCCTGGCCTTCAGTGACGAGGGATACCAGAACCGGAGGACTTGGATTTGATTTCAAGTGGAACATGGGTTGGATGCACGACACGCTTGACTATTTTTCTCACGATCCCATATACCGGAAGTACCAGCATAATATACTCACATTCACGATCTGGTATGCATTCAGCGAATCGTTCATTCTTCCACTTTCGCATGACGAGGTGGTGCACCTGAAGGGAAGCCTTTATACTAAAATGCCAGGAGACAACTGGCAGAAGCTTGCAAACCTCAGATCTCTGCTTGCTTTCATGTTCCTGTCCCCGGGAAAGAAGCTTCTCTTCATGGGATCGGAGTTCGGCCAGCATGAGGAGTGGAATGTCACTTCTGGATTGAATTGGGATACGGCATCGTCGGATGACGGAAGCAGGATATCACAGCTTGTAGGAGACTTGAACTCTCTTTACAGAAGATCAGGAATGAGCGTCATGGATTCTGAATCGAGAGGTTTTGAGTGGATTGATTTTTCTGATTCCGCTTCATCGATCATAAGCTTTTACAGGCACACCCTAAAAGGATCCGATTATGTTGCAGTATTCAACCTCACACCCGTTCCGAGATCCGGATACCGGATAGGTGTTCATTCACCTGGCAAATATAATGAGATCATGAACACTGATGCATCAATCTATGGAGGTAGTAACATGGGAAATTACGGCGGCGTGATCGCAGAGGATGCACCATATCACGGTAAAGAGAGAAGTATTGTAGTTACGATCCCACCACTCGCATGCGTAGTGTTTGAAACTGGAAGCGATAGATGATGCAGCAGATCCTTATTGAAAACATTAATCCTTCCGTGTACCAGGGCGAATACCCTGCACGAGCCATAGTTGGTGACATTGTAACTATTTCATGCGATATAGTGTGCCATGGATCCTATGTCCTGGATGCACAAGTACGATACAGGCACATTAGGGAACGAAACTGGAGGTCTGCACCGCTCGAACTGGTTGAAAATGATGCCTGGGAGGGAAAGATCAAAGTAACCAGGGCTGGCATGTATGTTTTCATAATAGAGGCATGGATAGACATGGTGTCGACGCATTTCCGGGATGCAAAGAAATGGCTGGATGCCGGCGAAGATATATCAACAGACGTTCTTGCAATCAGGAATACTCTTGTTTCATCCATCAAAGGGCAAACTGGCCCGCTTATTACAGGGCTTATCTCCGAAATAGAACATAGTCCTTCTGATGCCATAGCTACCTTTGACCCGAAATCGCCCGCAGGAATGGAAGCCAGGAGACTTCAGGAGAAGAAGAGTCTCTCAGAATCAAGGCAGTTCAACATTTCTGTTGATCCGCTAATCGCAGGTTATGCATCATGGTATGAGTTATTCCCCAGATCGCAGGGATCCGATTTGAAAAGTCCTGGCAGGTTCAGGGATTGCATTCAACGCCTTCCAGACATCAAGGAGATGGGTTTCAATGTGCTTTACCTGACCCCAATTTTTCCTATAGGGGAGACAAACAGGGTCGGGAAAAATGGTTCCAAGACAGCTAAGCCTGGTGATCCAGGAAGTCCCTGGGCCATTGGGAATTCTCATGGTGGTCACAAGGCCGTAAACCCGGACCTCGGTTCAATGAAGGATCTTAATGACCTTCTTTCCGCTGCCCGCTCGATCGGCATGGATGTTGCGCTGGACATGGCATTCCAGTGCTCACCTGACCATCCATATGTCAGGGATCATCCCGAATGGTTCAACCACAGACCGGATGGATCTATCAGATACGCCGAAAATCCTCCCAAAAAATATTATGACATATATCCAATTAACTTCGATATACCTCAACCGATGCCGCTTTGGCGCGAACTGCGCAGCGTTTTTGAATTCTGGATAAACCGCGGCATCAAGATATTCAGGGTGGACAATCCTCACACCAAGCCGCTTGACTTCTGGAACTGGTGCCTTACAAGTCTTAAGCGCAAGCACCCTGATACTGTATTTCTGGCAGAGGCGTTCACAAGACCGAAGCTCATGTATGGCCTATCCAAGGCTGGTTTCAATGAGTCTTACACATACTTCACATGGAGGAATTATGACTACGAGATCAGGGAATACATCAGTGAACTCACATCCAGCCCATTGAACTATTACTTCAGGCCGATGTTTTTTGTCAATACGCCGGACATACTGCCATACGTTCTCCAGCATGGAGGGAGAAATGCATTCATATTCAGAGCAGTGCTGGCTGCGACACTGTCTCCGCTTTGGGGAATATACAGCGGGTATGAGCTCTGCGAGAATACACCAATACCGGACAGAGAAGAGTACCTGAACTCTGAAAAGTATGAGATAAGGAAGAGAGACTGGAAAGCGCCTGGAAACATAAGGGATATTATAGCGAAATTAAATGAAATCAGGAATTCATTCGACGCCTTTCGTGGAAGAATGGATGTAACGTTTTTGGGAAGCTCAAACCCGAACATACTTTTCTATCTCCGCAGGAACCGGTCAACGGGTTCTTCGGCCTTTGTTGCCGTGAATATTAACCCGTTCGAGGAACACACTGCAAGACTTTCAATACCATCCGGTATTGCGGAGGGTATTTCTGGCAATGTGCAATGGTACAAGGATGTTTTTTTAGGAACCAGAATATCACTTCCAGGAAGGGAGTTCAACCTGACTCTTACGCCTGGAAGAAAGTCAGCCGCAATATTGATCCCCGAGGTGTGAAAGAATGCCTGCTGAAGACATAAATCTGTGGTACCGTGACGCAATCTTCTATGAAGTCCATGTTAAATGTTTCTATGATTCAAATAACGACGGGATAGGTGACTTTGAGGGGCTCAGGCAGAAACTTGACTACCTGAAATCGCTGGGAGTGGACTGCATCTGGCTGCTTCCTTTCTACAAATCTCCCCTGAAAGACGATGGTTATGATATTTCTGATTTCTATTCGATCCAGCCGGAATATGGCACAACGGACGACTTTCAAAAATTCCTTGACGATGCTCATACCCTCGGTATACGTGTGATCGCAGATCTCGTGCTGAACCATGTTTCCGACCAGATAGAGTGGTTCAAGGAGGCCAAGAGGGACAGGAACTCACCAAAGCGATCATGGTTTGTGTGGAGCGATACAGACAAGAAATACAGCCAGGCAAGGGTAATCTTCATTGACAGCGAGATATCGAACTGGGCCTGGGAACCTGTCACAAGGCAGTACTACTGGCACCGTTTCTACTCCTCCCAGCCGGATCTCAATTACGACAATCCAGAGGTTCGGGAAGAGATGAAGAACGTAATGCGCTTCTGGCTGAAAAAAGGCCTTGATGGCTTCAGGTGCGATGCTGTTCCATACCTGTTTGAAAGAGAAGAGACAAACTGCGAGAATTTACCTGAAACACATGCATATTTCAAGGAACTGAGGAAGATGATCGATGCAGAGTTCCCGGGCACTATACTCCTCGCGGAAGCAAACCAGTGGCCGACCCAGGCCAAGGAGTATTTCGGCAACGAGGATGAATTCCACATGTGCTTCAACTTTCCCCTCATGCCGCGCCTGTTCATAGCGCTTGCAAGGCAGTCTGCGCTTCCGATTGTTGAAATAATAAACCAGACCCTACCAATTCCAGCGACGTGCGACTGGGGCATATTTCTCAGGAACCATGACGAGCTTACACTTGAAATGGTAACAGACGAAGAAAGGGACATCATGTACAGTGAATATGCCAAGATACCGAAGATGCGCCTTAATCTTGGAATACGGAGACGACTTGCACCGCTGGTCGATAATGATCGCGTAACTCTCGAACTCCTTTATGCACTGCTTCTGTCAATCCCCGGTTCTCCCATCATATATTATGGCGACGAACTCGGCATGGGAGACAATATTTACCTTGGTGACAGGAATGGTGTACGAACGCCTATGCAGTGGTCATACGACCGAAACGCAGGATTCTCCAGATCGGACACGGAACAACTTTATTCTCCAGTTATAACGAATCCAAACTATCACTATGAATCCATAAACGTGGAATCTGAATCCAGAATCTCCAGTTCACTCCTTAACTGGGTCAAAAAGATGCTCCGGACGAGAAAGAAATACAACACAATTTTTGGACGAGGAAACATAGAATTCATTATGCATGAGAATAAGAAAGCGCTCTGCTACATCAGGAAATATGAGGGCGAGCAGATCCTGTGCGTGTTCAATATGTCAAAGAAGCATACGTATGTTGAACTGGATCTGAAGCAGTATAAAGGATACAGGCCCGTTGAGGTGATAACCGAAACCAGGTTCCCGTTTATTGGCGACCTGCCATATTTCTTCACGCTGCCGCCGCATGGATTTTTCTGGCTCAGGCTTGTTGCTCCAGATACCGAGGATGGCATTCAGGATGATTGATCCTGATATTGCTAATGACGTGGAGGCATCAATAGCCGAATTCGTAAGGGAGAAAAGATGGTACGGTTCCAAGAGCAGGGATATCCAGCGCGTCGAACTGGAGTATTTTTCAAAATTCGCAGAACATTTTATTCTCTGCATGTGCAGGTTTTTCTATAACGAAAACTATTCCGAGAGATACTTTATTCCATTCTCCTTGCGGGAAATGGGTAATTCATTCATTACGGTCAGGATGGGTGGCGGCAAAAGAAGGCTCTATGATGCAACCGACGATAGCGAGTTTGTACTTGCAGTAGCCCGCCTTATCATGAATCCGGAAAAATTTCCTTCGCAAACAGTCCAACTGCGGGTTGAAAGAACTTCGTTCTCTCAATCCGAGGATCTTTCTCATCCCGAAGTAAGGAAGATCACCGCTGAGCAGAGCAATACATCCGTAGTTATTGGAAATAAGCTGATCCTGAAAATATACAGAAAGATCATTGGTGCAGAGAATCCTGACTATAAGATACCAGTTCTTCTCTGGGAAAAATCGGGATTCAGGCAGACACCCATGCCTGTAGGAAAGGCAGAGCTTGATCTCAAGGACCGGTTTCTGGTTGCTACACTTTCCCAATACCTGGAAGGTTCCACGGATGGCTGGTCAAGGTTTACCCGGCTCTTGCAGGATAGCCTCATGAATAATGGTCAAATGGTAGAAACATTGTTGCTTGAAGATGCGGCACTGCTCGGATCTCTGACGGGAAACATGCATTCAGCCCTTAGGGTCATTTCACCAAAGTATGACCTTTCCTTTCACCTCTATTCTCGAGAAGTAATGCTTCCGGGGATTCAGGCCAATCTTGATGACATCAGTCAGATTTATTCGAAGAGAATGGGTTTAGATGAACATGTTCAAATGAAGATTGATCATCTTATCGCTTCTGGTCATGAATATCTTGAACGGTTCCAGGCGATAGCAGATAAGTTCCAGGATCAGTCGCTAATGGTTGTGCATGGCGACTATCATCTTGGCCAGGTCCTGTACCATGAAATATCTTATTACGTGATTGACTTTGAAGGCGAACCAATGAGGGATGCATCCGGCAGTTTCATACTATCATTGCCTTACAAAGATATAGCAGGCATGATCAGATCGTTTGATTACGCACTGGCGTATTCATTGAAGAGATCCGGCAAGAATGTCCCACTGGAGTTTCGTATCAGCTGGCTGGATGAGATGATGCGGCAATTCCTTCGATCATACATGAAAAGAACAGACGTTCCGGTAGATGAAGGATTGCTCGACCTATTTCTTGCTGAAAAGGCGGTATATGAGCTGAAATATGAACTTAACAACAGGCTGGACTGGGTAGACATTCCGCTGACCTTTCTTGAAAGGCTATAGTTGGTATTTTCAAATTGTGACATCTCCCCACTCTTAAAGCAGGCGGGTTTTCCTGCTTGCATGTGATAAAGTCTGCAGGAATAAAACACGTACTATTTTTTGTTGAGATGTATGTTTATAGCGCAAATATTGTAATTCTCTTCCTGTTAGAAGAATAAGTGAAATGGTAAACATTATAATCAGCCTAGACGATCTGGTAATCATGGACATTAGAGAGATAGTTAGGATGGCTGTCGAGAGACTCTCTAAGAGGCTTGATATTGATCCTTCGTTGATCACCCCTTCAGATCTTGAAAAGGATGCGACAGACTGGCGCGTTTACCTTTATGTATCAACGGGCGGTGTCAAGACAAAGTACCTTGCAATAGCAGACCCTGTAACCGGGCAGATTAGTAGAATTGAAAAGTCTGAAGATCTTCTTGTTAAACCTCCAGGTGAGAGGTCGGAGTCTGATCTTAACCGGGTGAAGCAGACATTTACACCGAAACAGCTCGATGTCCTCAAGGAAGATTATATAAAAGAGACTAAAATATATGAGGATATTCTGCAAAACGAGAACGAGTCGGAACAGGAGAAAATAAACGCTCACTATGTTCTGGCAAAGATATATAGGGAAATGGGTGTTATTTATGGATCTCCTCTATACCTGCAGAAGGCACTCACAAATTTCAAGGATATTTTGGATTTTCCCGATTCCATTATAACGCAAATTAAGGGTAAGGTCCTGAACTACATTGGCCTGACATCGTTCAAGATAGGTGAAATAATGTTCAATGAGGAAGAGATGCAAGGCGCTATCCAGTATTTCCAGGATTCTGCAAATTTCTTTAAGTATCATTCGATGATGGCTGAATATAACGCCGTTTTAGAGAACCTTGAAATGGCTGCAAAGAAACTCTACGGCAAGGATTACAGGAGAGCCTTGACCCAATTCATCAAGGCGAAGACAAGATAATCCAATTCATTTACTTCTATCTTCAGCTTTTTCCCAAGAAGATTTATCTGTCGACATGGCTTTGCATGGTGAGTGAATGAGTGACATAAACAATCTAGAATCTTTCTCGGAAGATAGAATAGATGCGCGCAATATTCTTGTCATTGCAAATCCTGGTACGGGTAAAACAGAAGAGATTGCCAATTTTGCCGTAGGACTTGTTAAAGAAGGTGCAGATCCCCGAAGTATACTGTGCGTCACTTTTACGAACAGGGCCGCGGCAGAGATGCAGCAGAGAATTGCAAGCAAATTGATTGAAGCCGGTCTTAAGGAAGCAGCATTTGGGATCAATGTCTCCACATTCCATGCATTTGCACTGGATGAAATATCTACATTCAGCGGTTCAACAAAGATCGCATCGACCAACTTCATAAGGGCATCCATTCTGCGCACTATCCGGGAAAAGAAGATGTTCAGTTACGGCGATCAGTATATCGTAGGAGAACTCCTCGGAAAGATAGAAAACGCGATAAGATATGCGAAATCATTCAATATTTCTCCATCTGAGATAGACGATGCTGCCTTGAACAGCGCACTTTCAGCAATACTCCTAGAGGGAAATTCAAGGTCGATGTCTGATGACGAGATACGTGCTTTTGCAGGCCACTTCCTGCAGATAATGAAATCGTACCAGGAGGCGCTTGCAAGTGCGAATATGCTAGACTACAATGACCTGCTGTCAAGATGGCTCTCTCTGCCTGATGGAAAAAGAAGACTTTATGACTGGGTTCTAGTCGACGAGCTTCAGGACCTGAACGAATTAGAGTTCCAGATTGCCCTTCAAAGTGGAATCAACCATTTCCTGGTAGGCGATCCAAAGCAGTCTATATTTGGCTTCCAGGGAGGAAGCCTGAAAAACTTCAGGGACTTTACTTCCAGCATATCATGGGAGAAGCGCTACCTTACGGATAATTACAGAAGCACGGACCAGATACTTGCATTTGCCAAAAGCTTCTATCAGAAGAATGGAGAGAGTTCCTTCGCCACGGAGATAGCTGATCTGAGGTCGCACGATGGGAAGCAGGGAAAGAATGTAAAGATATTCTTTACGGAGGAACCTGAGAAAGCTGCGGCCTCTTTGATTGCTGGTGGAGACAACGATGAAGTTACCGCAATAATCACAAGGCGAAACGATCAGCTTCAGGAGATAGCATCCCAGCTTGAGGCTTCGGGAATAAAGTTCGGGACCACTTCCCCCTGGACCCTCTCTGAGCCGTCCCGTCTGGATATACTGAGGTACCTTAAGGCCATTATCTTGCCCAGAAAGGAGACGTTTATCCCCGCCATATTTACACCGTACTCTGAGCTCATGATATCGGAGGCTTTTGAAATCTCGTTGAAGTACAAGTGGACTGATTTAACTTTGAAGGAGATGGAAAAACTTGCACCTTCTTTGTATAAGGACATCTCAGAACGAAGATCAAAAGATGGCATTCTCCTGTTAATGGAAACAAAGATTCTCCCTATTGCATCCTCTCTTGGCAAAGACCACTTCTTTGCAGCCCTCTCAATCCAGAATGCGCTTAAGGAATATTTTGAACAGGCCGACAGCCCGGATCTGGAAGAACTGCTTGACTATCTTTCAATCAGCAACTACGAGGAAGATGTTTCTCCCGGTGACAGCAAGCTGATCCTTACAACAGTTCATAAGGCAAAGGGGATGGAATTTGACCGCGTCATATATGTACCATCCAATGCATCCGAACGCACTACTTTCATAGATATCGTAACAAGGGCAATCATTATGGCCGCCAAGGGTATAGATATCAAGCAGGAACTCAGGTATGAGGACTCAAGGATCGACTTTGTCGCAGTGACCAGGGCTAAAACCAACCTTTCTATACTGATTCCGCAAAAACTTTCTGCAAGGTATGTAGATCCGGACACCTCAGAAACAAGCATTCTAACGACAGATACAACAATGGGAGAGATGGAAAAACTCTATTCCAGGGCATACCAGCATTTCGTTCACGGAAGGGATGATAAGGCACGCAGCATAATCAAGCAGAGCGCTGAGTGGCTGAGGGACTCCATACATTCATACTTCCAGTCCAATCTTACTTTATCGTATTCGATGATCAGCAGGATGGAATCACCGTTCAACTTCCTGAAGGATTATATATTCAATATCAGGGAACCTTCAAGAGGGATGACTAAAGGAACTGCCATCCATAACTATGCGGAGATGCTCTTCCGCGGGGAGGATGTAAGAGATGTGCCTGACGATCACAGGGCTGCCCTTGAGAATCTGAAGAGCGTTGTTGCAGAGATTGAAAAGGAGTTCAACGCAAAACTATCGGCCTCGGAAATGTCGATAAAGCTTCCTGTCGGAGAGATTTTTAACACTGTAGATCCTAAATATGCTTCCTTGCTCTTCACTGGAAAACTCGATGCTGTCTTTACCTCGAATGATGGAAAGACAATTATTGCCGATTATAAGACCGATGCCTATGAAAATGATACTTACACTTCTGATCACAGGCTTCAGCTATACATATACAAGCTGATGTATGCCAGGAAATTCATGGCAGATCCCAGAAAGATACGAATAGCTACACTGTATGTAAACCTTATAGGCAGGATCAACACAGGTAAAGTTGACAGAAAAATTGACAGAACAGAACCAACTCAACGCAAGATAGATGGTTTCATCAAAGCACTAAACAGGCTTCTCAACTACAAGTCTGACCCGGATTCATTCCTAAAGGATCTGATGCAGGAAAAAGATCTTGGGCTGAATTTGCAGCAAGAGATCAAGAACCTCATATCCTCTCTTGACCAATCCTCTAGATGATAAATTATTATCCTGTTAGGGGCGTTACATTACAAGCCCAGAAAAGCTTATTTGCTTCACCTTTAATGATGCGAGGTTTTATTTACACTTTTATATTTTCCCATTGGAGTAAAAACCATAGGTTGATGGAGTCTTGATTCGACATGAAATGTCCTGTTTGTGGAGAAAAGTACAACAAGCTTGATTACCAGATGTTATCACGCCATCTGGCACAGAACTGTGAGCGTAATGATACCCCACATCTTGAATTTGTAAAATATTACCTACCTGGTGCGAACTGGCTTGCTGGAGACTTCACGAACGAAGTTAAGGAAATTTTCGCATTTGAAAAGGGCCAGCTTTCGGACTGGGTTGTTTCTAAACTTATACAGAGGCTCTTTCAGGATAAGCCGCATCCTTTCATCGAATCCATGCAGAAACCAAAGAAATCTATTTTCCAGGGTTATGCAATTGAGTACAGCTATTTTTTGAAACAGAGGGTCAGATCGTTCTCGTTCGCGATGGCTAAAAGCGATAAGATTGATGTCCAGAAACTGGAGGCAAAACTCGTGTTTCCGGAGCTTGCTGACGACAGTCATGTTCAGTCCCAGTTGGTTCTGCTACAGGATATGGCGGAGAGCGTGGGAATTCCCCCCGAAACACTGGATTCTTCGATGCCGCTGCCACCTACACTGCATTCGGTGAGGTTATGGAACAGCATTGCAGAAAATGATTCATGGCTAGAGATCATGGCGTCGCTCAACCTGATGGACCTGGTCTATTCCCCGATACTTTCCAAAGCGGGTGCAAAGTTACCATACTTCTCTCCTTCAGTACTGGATAATGAATGGATCCCTGAAGAAGTAAAAACATTTCTTTCACATTCAGTCGAGTTTCTGGCTCCGATAGCCGAACAGGCCCTTTCCCTCGCTACCAAATATGCCGAAGAACTTGGTCAAACCGAGGATCTGCAATCAGTTTTTCTCAGATCGCTTGAGGCTTTTGACAGGCACCTACTAGCGCGTGTTACAAGAGCAAAACAGTTCGAGTCAAAGTAGTTATTCTTAGCATTCGCTACGAATAGGTTTTTTTACAATCTCTGCATCATGTGGTGTGGAAGATCTTTTACATAAGACCATTGACCTGGCTGATCATAAGATAGAGGTGGAACTTTACTACAAGCTGAATTTTGACGCAGACAAGAGTTGCGGGTACATCAAGGTTTTCAATAACGCCAGTCAGCGGGAAGACGAGAAGTTTGAGGTTTATATGGAGCTCCTTGAGTGCGGAATGGATTCGCAGGCTGTTACAAAGAAGGTGGATTCACTTGTAGCCGAAATCAAGAGCGGAAAACTGGATGTCACATTCTAGTCTTTGAGTGAAACGGTTATAGTAACGGGATCGCCATCCTTGAGATCGTACTTCTCTCTCAGGTATTCGGTGGATATGACCTCTATGACATCAGTATGAACAGTTCTCTCTGGCATTATAACCGCACATTCAGTCTGGAAAATAGTCGCCCTGAATGCCTTTACCGGTCCAAACGTCCTTCCGTCGGCTTCAAAGCCGTTGATCTTGATCCCACCAGCTGCACGAAGTCTGGCATAGTGACTTCTGTATTCTGAGTCCACCACAATATTGAGGGTGCCAAAGTAAGGAACGAAATCAAGCTTTTCCCTGAACTGGATCACGTACTTTTCCCGTGATATGTAATACCTTCCCTCGCCGAGACCGCTCTTCACTCTGCCCCGAATCTGGAGAGATTGCTCCCCATCAAGTATCTCAAGAAGATCATTTAGCTCCGTGTAAAGGATGCCCAGCCCTTTCTCTGTCAGATAAATATGCTGGCCGTCGGACTTTAGTTGCCTCTCGATATAGCCTTCTTTCAGGAGAGAATTGATATAGCTTGAACCAGACTGCTGGCTCATTCCAAGTCGCTCAGCAAGCTTTGTCGATGAAATCTTCGCAAATCCACTTTCGTTTGATGCTTTCCTGATCTCCTTGAGTACCTCATATATTCTAGACTTGGATTTCATGTTTTTCTACCCGATCAACCTGCCCTGCCTGAGGGAATACGTTCTAATCATTATATCTTTAAGGCTCCTGGCCAGTGTCCTGTCGTTTGTCAGGACAGCAGCAGAATGCCTAATTGCCGCATTCCTGATACAATCATCTCCCGATCCAATTGATTGAAGTGAGTCGAATCTTTCCGACAGCTCCAAAGCCATACTGGCAAGTCGCACTGAATTGGACAATCCTTGAAGTTCATTCCTGACACAATCCAGTATAACAGGCGTGTATGGCAGCGCCATGGATTGCACTGCCTTTACCAGGTCAACGTTTCTCTCAGCAGCATAAATTATCACATTGGTATCTATTATGAGATAGTTGTCCTTCTGGGTGGTCATTATTCTTCTTTCACTTTCTCTGCGATTGCTGTTCCTTTCCGTATCTTTTTGACCAGTACCTTGAGAGTTTCGCCTTTCTTTGCACCTGGCACAATAATAGTGAATCCCCGGAAATTTCCCCTGCCTTCTCCAGAAGGACCAATATCGCTTACAGTAACGCTGTAGGTCTTGCCCTCCTCAAGCGTAGATTCGTTCTGGTTGATATCTTTAGTCATTTTGAGGGCGTGCTGAGCGCCACAAGCCTTGCACTCGAGGACATCAACACGTCCCACCCTCTTTATTTCTGTGTCAGGCGAACCGCACTCGTAGCACTCAACATATATCTGGAGATACTGCTCAAGTTTCTTCCTGATAGTTTCCTGATCGACTTTTTTGTTGATGATCAATCTTGGCGGATCAATAGATATACCGATCCCCAGTTCCCGCGTTAAAAATTTTACAAAAACCTTTGGGTCACGATTCAGCATCTCTATGATTGACCCAAAATTCCTGATTATAGTTACTTTTCCTTCGTAAATTATATCTGGTTCAGGAATTTTGAGTCTTCTCTGACTTCTAATGGATGTTGAGAATGTACCTTCCGCCTTGTCAAGTAATTTTGAATATATGTCTTCACTCATATCATGGTCACTTCCTTTATGGATAGTATATTATACTGCACATAATAGGTTTAGCGCTATTTAATTCCCATATGTAGCATAGACAAAAAGATTGAGGGGGGCAAGGAACTTTTCAGCTTTTATTAAAAAAGAGAAACATCTGGAAAATTTACCATAAATCTGGCTTATTATAGAATACAGATTATTTTAAATAACTATGTCCATAGAATGTCCAGTCAATTTTTTAAAACTTGTCGGATCGAATTGTTGAATAGCAAGCAACTGCCGATTTCTTGAGAAAATGACATGTATGGCATTTTGATAGACTTGTATGGCAGGTGTATGGCACGCTGCAAAACATTTATATATATCTAAGATAATTACATGACAATTCATATGGACCAAGATGAAAAGATAACAATAAGAATATCAAAAGAGTCTCTCGCTGAGATAGATGAGTTCCTCGAGAACCGCCAGGACCTCGGAACTAGATCTGAATTTATCAGAAGCGCATGCCTTCGTTACATACAACAATCAAGAATGGGCCAGGACAGCAAAAATGGGAAGGTATGTGTAAAGCTGAGAGGACTCACAGAGAAATGGCTTGAGAAATCCGTTTCCATGGGATTGTACAGTGATCTCGAGGACGCCGTATCGTCGATAATCACTGAATTTGAAAGTGATGGTTCATTCTCAAGAGTTATAGAGCGCAAGCTGGAAAAGTTCAGGGAGGCTGAGCACGTCTTTGACAAGTATGAAAATATAGTCAGCGACGACA